>JBMNTW010000053.1:0-9440 GCA_050945935.1 Christensenellales bacterium | reverse complement strand
ATATGCGGTTTGAACGGCGCGTTCCACGTCCTTCGTGACGCAAAAAGCGCAACGCAAAAACAGCTCGCAAACGAGGTTGGAAATCTGGCTTTCGGAAATGATCCTCATGTGACGGCTCCGATGAAAAGGCGTGTTTTGATGTTACGGTGAAGGTGCAAGTGACGGTATTTCGCGGTTTTTCGCTGCACCGGACCAGAAAGCGCCGTGATGCGACAGGCTTTTTGCAGTTCTCGTACCGGCACAGGAGTTCACGGGGTAGTTTTTGCATGCGGCTTTCCGGATGGATGTACTTCATGGATGAAAGAACAATCGAAACGATGCCGTAATTGCTGGACCGGTCCAATAAGCGATTGCTGAAAAATGAGATATCCCTCGTACAGACACCTGGCTCTTCCCAGCCGGTCGATGCAATCGGCTCATCCAACTGGGCACTCGCCCCATAGTGGTTCAATCAAAACCGTTCCACCGGTTTCACCACTGGACCGGTCCAGAAAATTGCCACCGCAAAGGGCAGAAACAACACCCACAAACGGCAGAAAACCGCCGCAAGCCGGTATCGCCGGCGAAAAACCCCAGCGAATAATCGTCAAACGCTTAAATCATACGCCACCGTGGGTCCTTCCCGGGAGGCGACCTCCAGCCGAAGGTCATCACCGATGCGCACGCCCTCTTTGGTCAGGGCAGTCGAAACCGTTTGGAAGGCAATGGTCTCGGTGTTGTTCTGGGCGCTGAGGTGCCCCAGCACGATGGTTGACACGCCCCGTCGCGCCAGGGAAACGGCGGTTTCCGCGGCGGTATCGTTGGAGAGGTGGCCTCTTCTTCCAAGAATGCGGTTCTTGAGCATCGCAGGATACGGCCCGTTTTTGAGCATCACAATGTCGTGATTGCTTTCCAGCACCACAAGGTCCGCATCAGAAGCGGTTTCCAGAATTTCTTTTGGCATATGCCCAAGGTCGGTAAACTGGGCAACGGCGCGGTTGCAGCAGCGAAGAACGTAGCCCACCGGATCCGCGGCGTCATGCGGTACGGAATGGGGGCAGACGCAAATATTCCCAACGGAAAACTCGTGCCCCGCGTTGATGACGCGCACGTTTTTGGGCGCAATGGAGCCGACGGAGTGTTCCATGGCGGAAACGGGAATGTCGTACCTTCTGGAAAGCACGCCCACTCCCTTTGCGTGGTCGGTATGTTCGTGGGTGACGAGAATCCCGTCCAGACGGGACGGGTCCAGACGCAGCCTTTTGAGCTGGTCGATGATGGCGGAACCGGGTTTGCCCGCGTCGATGAGGAGCTTGGCGCCCTCGGTGACAAAAAGCGCGCAATTTCCCGAACTTCCGGAATAAATAGGAACAAATTTAATCTGCATGCGAATGTCTTTCCTTGCTGGGGTTACGAACTGCGCTTGACCATGCCCTTGGCAAGGCGGATCAGACGCTTATTTTCATTATCGGCAGGGTAGTTGGCGCAGTGCAGCCAGAGGGCGCGCTTGACTTCGCCGATCTGCCTGCCCGCGAATCCCAGAGCGGCGATTTCCTGCCCCGTGATCTTCAGCTCGTTTTCGGAAAAGGGCGTGTTTTTCGCAATCATATCCTTTATCACACGCCGCCAGCGCTCCGCGGTGTCCACCGGCTCGCGGGAAATGCCCGAACCGATGACGTCCGCCTCCCGCAAATCGGCAAGATCGAACACGAACTTCGGCCCCCACTGGGCGAACTGCTTTTTCAGGGTCTTTTCCTTGGCGCGGCCGTCCAGATCGTACATATGCCAGCGAATCAGGGCGCACACCTTGTCGGTGACGGCTTTTTCCGCCTTCAAACGGGTGAGTATTTCCCGTGCCAGGTCCGCCCCCACGGTTTCGTGGTTGTACATTCTGCCGGTTTTTTCCACCATTTCCGGCTTGGCAATGTCGTGCAGCATGCCGGCAAGGCGCAGCACAAGGTCCGGCGGCGTACTGGCGGTCACCCGGAAGGCGTGGTTCATCACGTCATAAGCGTGGTACTTGGGGTTCTGGGCGACGTTTTCACCCTGGAGCAGTTCGGGAACCACATTCTGCAGCAAGCCGAGTTCGTGCATCAGCTTGAACGCCCGCAGCACCGCGTGTTCGCCGTTTGGCTGGGGGGCGTTGTAGCGCACGTCCGAAAGGAGTATTTTTTTCAGCTCCGCGTAAACGCGCTCGGCGGGAATGTCCGCCAAACCCTGCGCGAACGCCTGCGCCGCTTTTTTGGTGTTTTCCTCCACTTCAAAGCCAAGCTCGCAGGCGAAGCGCACCAACCGGAGCACCCGAAGCCCGTCGTCCCCCATGATGACGCGTGGGTCCTTCGAAGTCGCCCGAAGCAGGCGGTTTTGAAGGTCGTCCATACCGCTGGTGGGGTCCACGATCTCGCCGGTGAGGGCGTTTTGGTAAATGGCGTTGACGGTAAAGTCCCTGCGGAACGCGTCCGACTCCAGATCCTTCGAAAAGCGCACGCCGGTGGGCCGGTGATAGCCCCCGGGGCCGTAAACGTCCGCCCGGAAGGTGGTGCATTCCACAGACCAGCTCTTGTCCGGCGCGATGAGCTCCACAGTGCCGAACTGCACCGCCTTGGGAACGCAGGTTAATCCCAGCTCCTCCCCGATTTTTAAGGATTCTTCCGGCAGGGCGTCGGTGGTGACGTCCATATCGCTGATGGGAAAGCCCAAAAGGGGATTGCGCACCATTCCCCCCACGGCGTAGAGGGAATAGCCTTTTTGAAAAAAGGCTTCGGCGAGTTTTTCCACCGGTGCCGGGATCATGCTGCTCTGGTTCCTCCTTGAAAACGCGATTTTCACTCGTCCTCATGGTAACACAATTTCGGCAAAGAATACAGGGCTGCGGTATTTTGCCCTGTCGAATCCTGCAAACACACCTCGTCACCGGGATAACAGTTCAAATCATATGAACATATATTGAAGAAGTAAGTAACCCATGCAGGAGGTACTACAATGCTCTCAAGAGTTGACTTTGTCAAGCAATCCTTGGGTTTACATTTGTTTTTTGCCAGGATCATGAAGGAGCACGCGTTCTTCCTTCAGGCGGGGTTCACGCCGAAAGACGCGAGCTTTGCGCAAAAAGCGGATGCATTTCGCAAGGAGTTTGACGCGATCTTAGCAGAGGCTGTTTCCCTTTCCAACGGTATCGTCAGCTGCGACATTCTGCAGTCCGGCGAGGTCATCACACCCTTTACCCTGAACGCCGAGCAGGAGACCAGCTGTTTGACGGGCGTGCAGCTGGCCACCGAAATCACCCAGGCGGAAGCGCGGCTGTGCTGCGGCGGAACCTTCCGCGTCACCCCGATGTTTGAACAGCGCGTCGCCGCGTTGAACAAGAAGGCCATCAAAGCGACGGAGGAGCTCATCCAGTTCAAGACCAACGTGCTGTGCGACGTGCTGGACGGCAAGATGTTCACCTTCAACTACCCGCTTCTGATCAAGCACATCATCCGCGAGGCGGAACTGTACTGCAAGACCTTAAAGAAGCTTCAAAACAGAGAGGAGTTCAACTACGAAAAGGAAGCCGTCGACCAGGAATTCTTCTGGAACAGGCAGATGGCGGAACACGCAAAGTTCATTCGCGGACTGCTGGACCCGACGGAGAACGAACTCATCTGCCAGGCGAACGAGTTCGGCTGCGAGTTCGACAGACTGACCGCCGCCGCCAAGAAGGCGGAAGAAGATGCCGCGTCCTTCGCGCGCGTCACCCACGAAAGCCTGAAGGCAACCAAGGACCTGCGCAATTTCAAGGCCCAGGGCACCCAGGGGATTTTGAACTGCAACATCAAGTCCATCATCATCCCGCTGCTGGGGGACCATGTGCTGCGCGAAGCGAACCACTACATCAGGCTTTTGAAAACATTCGAACGCCGCTGAAAGAGCAACGCCGCCCCAAAGACCCGAAGGGGCGAAGCAAAAAACCTGCTGGCAGGAAGACGCAGCAGGTTTTTTGATTGCTTAATAGAAAGGATGGACGCGGCGCAATAAGCCCGAAGCAGAAAGACGCAAAAAAAGCGCCCCTTTTCGGGGGGGCGCGGGGAGTATCTATCGATTACTTCAGGATGCGTGCGCGGATCATGCCGTCGATGGCGCAAAGATCGTCATACAGGTGGTTGTTGATGTCCTCATCCAGATCCAGAATGGTGTAGGCGTAGTTGCCGCGGCTGCGGTTCGCCATGTTGGCGATGTTGGCATTGCGCTGGGCAACGGCGGCGGAAATGCGGCCCACCATGTTGGGCACGTTCTTGTGGATGAGGCAGATGCGCATGGCGCCGCTACGGGGCATGTCGCAGTTGGGCAGGTTCACGGAGTTGACGATGTTTCCGTTTTCCAGATAGTCCTTCAGCTGCTTTGCCGCCATGCGGGCGCAGTTTTCCTCCGCTTCCGGCGTAGACGCGCCCAGATGCGGAATGGCGATGACGTTCTTCTGGCAGATGACCTCCGGCGTGGGGAAGTCCACAATGTACTTCGCCAGACGGTCTTCGTTCAAAGCGTTCAGCACAGCCTTGATGTCCACCACGTCCGCGCGGGAAAAGTTCAAAAGCATTGCCGAGGGCTTGCAGGCGGCGAGCAGCTTTTCGCCGAAGAAGCCGCGGGTTTCGTCCGTCAGCGGCACGTGGATGGTGATGAAGTCGGACTTTCTAATCAAATAATCCAGCGAGGAGGCGTGCTCGATGGCGCGGGACAGCTTCCACGCGTGGTCCACGGAAATGAACGGGTCAAAGCCGACGACGTTCATGCCGATGGCATAAGCCTCGTTGGCGACCATGACGCCGATGTCCCCCAAACCGATGACGCCCATGGTCTTGCCCTTGAGCTCGGGGCCTACAAACTGGTTCTTGCCCGCTTCGATGAGCGCCGCGGCGTCGGGGTTGCCGCAGAGGGACTTGCACCACTCGATGGCCTCAAACAGGTTGCGGGTCGCCATCATCAAAGAGGCGAACACCAGCTCCTTGACGGCGTTGGCATTGGCGCCGGGGGTGTTGAACACCACAATGCCCTCTTCGGCGCAGCGCTGGATGGGAATATTGTTCACGCCCGCGCCCGCCCGCGCGATGGCGAGCAGAGAATCGGGAAACTCCATGTCGTGGATCTTGGCGCTGCGCACCAGAATGCCTTCCGGGTTTTCGCAGTCCGAGGAAATGTTGTAGCCCTTCAGAATCTCATTCACAATGGGGTCGATCTTGTTCAGCGTACGAATATTCATGATCGGTCAAACTCCTGTTATGCGTTCTTTTCAAAGTCGCGCATGAATTCGCAAAGGGCTTCTACACCTTCGACGGTCATGGCGTTGTAGATGCTGGCGCGGATTCCGCCCGCGGCCCTGTGGCCCTTGAGGTTCACAAGGCCCCTTGCTGCGGCTTCCTTCACGAAGCGCGCGTCGGTATCCGGATCCGGCGTTGTGAAGGTCACGTTCATGATGGAGCGGTATTCCCTGTCCGCCACGGGGCGGTAGAAGGAGGAAGCGTCCAAAACGTCGTACAGCATCTTTGCTTTCTGCTCGTTGCGCGCCTTCGCCGCGGGGACGCCGCCGGTTTTTTCCAGTTCTTCGAACACAAGGCCGGCAAGGTAAATGGCGTAGGTGGGCGGCGTGTTGTGCATGGAACCGTCCTTCACCTGCAGGTCGTAGCGCATCAGGCTGGGCACAAAGTCCGCAATCGGTCCTTTTTCGGCAAGGTCTTTGCGCACGATGATGATGGTCACGCCCGCGGGGCCGATGTTTTTCTGGGCGCCGGCGTAAATCAGGCCGAAGCGCCGCACATCGTACGGTTCGGAAAGAATGTTGGAAGACATATCCGCCACCAGTGGAACGTCTCCCGTATCCGGAAGATTGGTGCGGCAGCTGGTCCCGTAAATGGTGTTGTTGGTGGTGATGTGAACGTAATCCGCCGCGGGGTCAAAGTCCGCTCTGGTGGTTTGGGGAACGTAGGCATAGTTCCTGTCCTCAGAAGACTTCACAATACGCGCCGTGCCGTACTTTTTGCCTTCCTTGGCGGCCTTGGCGGCAAAGTTGCCGGAAACCACATAGTCCGCCTTACCGGTGTGCATCAGGTTCATGGGCACGGCGGCAAACTGGGTGGTGGCGCCGCCCTGCACAAACAAAACGGCATAATCGTCCGGAATATCCATCAGGCGGCGCAGAGAGGATTCCGCGCCGTCAATGATAGACTTGAACATCGGAGATCGATGGGTCATCTCCATAACGGACATGCCGTTACTCCCATGTTCAACCAGTTCGGCCTGGGCGCGGAGCAGTACGGGCAGGGGCAGCGTGGCGGGGCCCGCAGCGAAGTTGAATACTCTCATGGACATCCTCCTGAAGTGTCAAAATATTAACAAACCAATAGGCCATTATTATAATACCCATCGGCAGCATTTGCAAGATACAAAATCCAATCCTTCCCGGCAAAATACGCCAAACGGGAACCGGAAAGGCTCCTGTGATGATTTTTTGCTAATCTGCGCTTTATCAATATAACATATCGAAGCGGGGAAGGAAACCCAAACAAACCTTACAAATTGATGAAGAAACCCCGCAAAAAGCGAACGCGGCGGCAGCTTCGCCGCGTTTGCCCGAAGTTCCGCCTGTTATTTCAATTTTGCAGGATGAAAGTGCGCAAACTGCCGGATGGGTTTCGCGCATTCTCCGCTTGAAATAGGATATGAGGCAAAAACGGAAATGTGAATCAATTAACAAAGCGGAAGGAATCCTTCCGCCTGACTTATTTGTGATAGCTCTCTCCGGCGTTGATTTTGACCGCCCTGTAAATCTGTTCCAGAAGAATCACCCGCATCAGCTGGTGGCAGAACGTAAAGTCCGAAAAGCTCAAGGTGTCGTCCGCGCGTTTCATCACCGCATCCGACAATCCAAGCGACCCGCCGATGACGAAGTCGATGCGGCTTTTTCCGGCGTTCATCAAATTTTGCAGTTCCGCGGCGAAGCCAAGGGAGTCATAACGCTTCCCCTTGATGGCAAGGGCGATAACGTGGTCGCTCGGCGCAATCGCTTTGAGCAGCTGTTCACCCTCGGCGTCCTTCACCGCCTTTTCCTCAGCGGCAGACAGCCTGTCCGGCGCGGGGACATCCTTCACCTCCACGATTTCCAGCTTCACACGGTTGGAAAGGCGCTTTTTGTATTCGTTGACGGCGTCGGCATAGAATTTTTCCTTCATTTTGCCAACGCAGAGGATGCGCACCGTCAGCATAGCGGCTGCTTATTGGCCTTGCCGGCCTGACGGGGGTATTTTTTGGGCGTGGGCGCGGTTTTCTGCACGACGGCGAGCCTTCTGTCCCCCCAGGGAAGGGTGAACGCTTTGACTTCCGCCACTTTGCCGTTCAGTTCCGAAAGCGCCTTTTGGGCAATCGCCAGTTCTTCGCCCAACGCAGGGCCTTTGAAGCACAAGGCAGCGCCCTTGGGTTTCACAAAGGGCAGGGTGAGCTCGATCAGCACGTTCATGGGCGCCACGGCGCGGGAGGTAACGGCGTCAAAACCGTCCCTGAACGCTGTCTTTTTTGCCGCGTCCTCCGCACGGGAATGGACGATTGCAGCGGAAAGCCCCAGTTTGGGAAGAAGTTCCGCCAGAAAATCCAGCTTTTTTTGCACAGAGTCCATCAATGTGAGCGAAATTTCCGGCCTTGCAATCAGAAGCGGCACGCCGGGGAAGCCCGCGCCGGTGCCGAGGTCCAGCACCCGTTCGCCGCCTTTGAAGTAAGGCAGGGCGAGGAGCGAGTCCGCGAAGTGCTTCTGCGCCACGCCCTCGTCATCCGTCACGGCGGTCAGATTGACCCGCTCGTTCCATTCGGTAAGCAGGGCGTGATAGGTTTTGAATTGCTCCGCCTGTTCAGAAGTGGGGGTAAACCCGACTTCGGACAATGCGGCAAGCAGGACGGCGTCGTTCATGGGCGCGCTCCTTTTTCCCGTTCGTATTTTTCCACGGCGATGAGCAGCACCGCCACGTCCGCCGGCGACACGCCGGAAATGCGCGACGCCTGACCGATGTTTTGGGGGCGCTGCCTGTCCAGCTTCTGCCTGGCTTCGAGGCGAAGGCCGGTCATGTTCAGGTAATCGATGTCAGCGGGAATGACGCGGCTTTCCAGCTTCTTGAAGCGCTCCACCTCGTCCTTCTGCTTTTCGATGTACCCTTCGTACTTCGCTTCAATGGCAAGCTGTTCGGCAACGTCTTCCGAAATATTCTGCGGATGCGGATCGCAGCGGCGCACGTCCTCAAAATCGAACCCTTCGCGCTTCAAAAGGTCGAACAGCGTGGGGTATCGCTTCGGCGGCTGCTCGCCCCGCTCTTCCAGCATGTGCAAAAACGTTTCTTTTTCCACGTGGGTGGACTTCATGCGCGCAAGCTCTTTTTCAAGTTCCCGCTTTTTTGCAAGCGTCGCCTCGTAGCGCTCTTTTGTGGCAAGGCCTGCTTTGTAGCCCAGTTCCGTCAGCCGCAAATCCGCATTGTCCTGCCGCAGAAGCAGGCGGTATTCGGCGCGGCTGGTCATCATGCGGTAGGGCTCGTTGGTGCCTTTGGTGACGAGGTCGTCAATCAGCACGCCGATGTACCCGTCGTCCCGGCGGAGAACCAGGGGTTCTTTGCCCCGAAGCCAAAGTGACGCGTTGATGCCCGCCACGATGCCCTGGGCGGCGGCTTCTTCGTAGCCGCTGGTGCCGTTGATCTGACCGGCGAAGTACAACCCTTCGATGTGCTTGGCGCCCAAAGTGAGGTTGAGCTGGGTGGGGTCGATGCAGTCGTACTCGATGGCGTAGGCGGAACGCATGACTTCGGCATGCTCCAAACCCGGAATGGTGCGGATGACCTGTTCCTGAAGGTCTTCCGGCAACGAGGTGGAAAGGCCCTGCAGATACACCTCGTCCGTGGTCAGCCCTTCCGGCTCTAAAAAGAGCTGGTGCCTGTCCTTATGGGCGAAGCGCACGACCTTATCCTCGATGGACGGGCAGTAGCGCGCGCCCGTGCCCTTGATGTTGCCGCTGTACATCGGCGCGCGGTGCAGATTGGCGCGGATGAGCGCATGGGTGCTTTCGTTGGTGTAGGTCAGATAGCAGGGGCAGTCGGCGGTGCGCCGTTCCTTCGTCAGGAAGGAAAAGGGCGGCGCTTTCGGGTCGCCGTACTGGGGCGTGGTCTTTTCAAGGTCCAAAGAGCGCAGATTCACCCTGGCCGGCGTGCCGGTTTTGAACCGCCGCAGGGGGAAGCCCAGCTCCTCAAGGCAGGCGGAAAGATGCTTGGCGTCCTGCAGTCCGCTGGGGCCCTGCGAAAAAGACGCTTCGCCGATGATGATGCGGCTTTTCAGGTAAACGCCGGTGGCAAGAACGACTGCTTTCGCGCGGTACACCGCCCCCGTGGCGGTGACAACGCCTTCCACTTTGCCGTTTTCCACCAGAATGTTGACGCATTCGCCCTGGCGAAGGTAAAGAT
>JBMNTW010000052.1:0-9637 GCA_050945935.1 Christensenellales bacterium | reverse complement strand
TTCGATGTTCCTTGTTGGAAGCGCTCTTTCGTCCGTTAAAAGCGTGCCGTCCAAATCGAGTGCGATCAGTTTATACGCCATGTTTCCCCCGTTTGAGATGTATGTACATGTTGATTATAAGTTTTTTCCAGGATTACTGTCAACAAATCCCTCTTTTTTCTTCATTGTTTGTTCATTTATGGCGCTTTCGGCACGCTTTACATTACCTGGGCTTCATGAGATAATATCCATGTCTGTTAAGACGGAGGAATCGAGTGTTGAACCGGCGCAAAATCAGTGCAATAATCGCATATGCCTTATCCGCGCTGCTCTTGTTGGGCTGCGTTTCTTCCAATGTACCCGTGGAAACGCCGTCTGCTTCTCCCGTTGCGTCCGAGGCGACGCCCTCGCCCTCCCCGGTCGCGGAGCCGACCCCCACGCCAACGCCTGCACCCACGCCCACACCCACACCGGAACCCACGCCGACTCCCACGCCCATCGTCTATAACCTTGCGGACTTTCTTCCCTCCGAAGACCTGCACCTGCGCTACGAGTCCGGCATTCTGGGCGGATATATTGAAACCTATGTCGAATATGCCGAAGAAAATGAGTCCGGCGTCGCAGTGCAGCACAGGGTGATTTCCAACGCTCCCGAAAGTCCTCAGGTTCGCGTAACCCGGTGCGAAAACGGCAGGCTTTCCGTGACCTATCAAAAGAGCGGCGTGGGCTATACCTACCGCTTCCTGGACCTTGCCAGCAATACAGAGGACATCCTGCTGATGGACCCTGTGACCGTCGGGAACTCCTGGGCGGTGGACGGCGGCGTGCGGACGATTACCGACGTGAACCACATCATCGATTTGGCCATCGGCTCCTTCCGCGCCGTTGAGGTCACCACCGAGTACGATTCGGGCCAAAAGACCCTTCAGTACTACGTTCCTTCCATCGGTCTGGCGGCGGAGTACACGCTGGAAAACGGCACCTATGTTGACAAGTACGAGGCGACGATGCTCACCTCGGACCAGGGTTTTTCCCAGCTGATTCGCTTTTATTATGCGCAGCCGATGACCGATTCCGTCCGGTACGAGGGCCGTTCGGTCAACATCAAGCCGAACTCCTCCATGGGCTCGCGCTTCGTCAACCAGTTCCGCCGGGTGCCCTCGGGCAAAGGGCTGCTGGCGCTGGACGATCTTTCCATCAAGTCCATCCGGCTGGATAGCAAGGGTTACGTCCACGTGGACTTTTCCTCGTCCCTGACGAAGATCGTGTCCTCGGTGGGCAGGGCAACGGAAAGCCTGATTCTCATCGCCCTGGCCAACACATTCTGCGATTATTACCAGACGGACAGGTTGTACATCACCGTCGCCGGGGAGCAATACGAATCGCCCTACCGCTTCTTTATGGAGGGGGATTACCTCTCCCCGGATGTATCCAAGGTCAAAGCCCTCAACTAGTTTGGATAATGCAAAAGCTGCCGGCATGTGCCGGCAGCTTTTTTGCTGCATTTTTCAGTTTTTGCTACCTTCTCTGGCGCGAAGGACCTTTGCGACTTCGTCAAGCACATGGTCCGCCACTTCGCGCTTGGTGCCTGCGTAATCGGCGGAACTTCCGTCCGCCGCATAGACGGTGACGCGGTTCGTGTCCGTTCCGAAACCCGCGTCCGTGCGGGAAACGTCGTTCGCGACAATCAGATCCAGGTTCTTTTTGCGCAGCTTTTCAACGGCGTAAGCATCCAGCGCTCTGGTTTCCGCGGCGAAACCGCACAGCACGCGATTGCCCTTGATTTCACCCAGAGCGGCGAGAATGTCCGGCGTGCGCTTGAGCTTCAGCTCCAAGCCGTCCGCGCCGGTTTTTTTGATTTTGTGGTCGGCGACTTCTTCCGGCGAAAAGTCCGCCGGTGCCGCCGCCTTGATGGCGCAGTCGCAGGTCTCGAACTCCTTGAGGACGGCGTTGAACATGTCCTGAGTGGAGAGAATGTCCACCACTTTGATGCCTTCGGGCTTTGGAATGTTCACCGGTCCGGAAACGAGCACCACCTCCGCCCCGCGGTCCCTTGCGGCTTCGGCGATGGCGTAGCCCATTTTGCCGGTGGAGCGGTTGGTGAGAAAGCGCACCGGGTCGATCATTTCCCTGGTGGGACCGGCGGTGACCAGCACGCGCCTGCCGGAAAAGTCCTTCTTCGGAAAAAGGGTTTTCAAAATGGCGGAAACAAGCGTTTCCACATCCGCAAGTTTGCCCACGCCCACATCTCCGCAGGCGAGCAGCCCTTCCGCAGGCTCCACGAAGGTGCAGCCCCGTTCTTTCAGCAGCCGCATGTTTTCGGTGTTCGCAGCGCTTAAGTACATGGCGGTGTTCATGGCCGGCGCGATGAGCACCGGCGCGGTGACCGCCATGGCGACGGTGGTCAAAAGGTCATCCGCAATACCGTGGGCGTACTTGCCGATGAAGTTGGCGGAAGCGGGGGCGATCACAAAAACGTCCGCCCGCTTGGCCAGGGAAATGTGCTCCACCTCGTAGGGGCGCTCCCTGTCAAAAAGCCCGGTGGACACCGGGTTTTTTGTGATGGTTTCGAAAGTCAGCGGCGTGACAAAACGGGTGGCGGACTCTGTCATCGCCACCACCACGTCCAGATCCTTTTTTACCAGGGCGGAAGCAAGCTCCACCGCCTTATAGGCGGCGATGGAACCCGTCACCCCCAAAAGGACGGTTTTTTTGCCGTGCATCACTTCACATCATCCTGCCGTTCGTAGGAAATGCGGCCTTCGAGAAGATCGTCCATGGCGGCGGTCACCGGCTTGGACAGGGCGTCCGGGGACTTGTCCGGATGCTCGACGATCTCGCGGGCGCGGCTGGACACCACGCTCACCAGCGTGTAGCGGCTGTCCACCCTCTCCATCAGCTTGTTCAACGGAGCGTGTATCATGTTCAGTCCTCCTTGAATTTTTTCAGCAGTGCGGCGTTGCGGCTTACTTTGCTCTTTTCCGCAGTCATAATGGCCTCGATGGTCGTGACCGCTTTTTCGACATTGTCGTTGACAACGACGTAATCGTACTCGCCAATCATGCGCATTTCTTCCATCGCGGTTTTGAGGCGGATTTTTCTGGAATCCTCGGACTCGGACGCCCGGTGTTCCAGCCTTGCCTTCAGCTCTTCCATGACCGGCGGCGCAACAAAGATCAAAACGGCGTCCGGGAAAGCCTGCTTTACCGTCAGCGCGCCGTGATAGTCGATTTCCAGAATAATATCGTTGCAGGCTTCGATTTCGGCTTCGATGTACGCCCGCGGTGTGCCGTAGTAGTTCGTGTTAAAGAGCAGGACGTGTTCAAGCAGCTCACCGTCCCGGATCATGCGCTCGAACTCTTCCCTGGTTTTGAAGAAGTAGCTCTTGCCCTCTTCCTCACCCTGGCGCTTGGCGCGGGTCGTCGCCGAAACGGAGAGCTTGACGCCCGGGTTCCGGTTGATTACGGCCTTGCAGATTGTTCCTTTTCCTACGCCTGAAGGCCCCGAAACCACAAGCAGCAGGCCCTGTTGTTTTTCCATCTCGTTCCCTCCGAATAAAATGTAAATGGCATCAATCCTCGTCGGTCTTGTCCGTGTCCTTGCCGACGGCCCTGTGGGCCACGGTTTCCGGCTGGACGGGCGAAAGCACGACATGATTGCTGTCCATGATAATCACAGCCCGGGTTCTTCTGCCGTAGGTGGCGTCGATCAGCCTTCCGGCGTCCCTCGCCTCCTGAATGATGCGTTTGATGGGGGAGGATTCGGGCTTGACCACGGCCACGACCCTTCCGCCGGCAATGATGTTGCCAAAGCCTATGTTGATCAGCTTGCTTTGCATGGTTACTCCTATTCGATGTTTTGGACCTGTTCCCTGATTTTTTCGATTTCCGCCTTGCCGGCGATCACGAGGTTGGCGATTTCAAGGTCCGACGCCTTGGAGCCGATGGTGTTGATTTCGCGGTTCATTTCCTGAACGAGAAAATCGAGCTTTCTGCCCGTCGCGTCCTTTGAAGACAGCATCGCTTCCATCTGCTCCAGATGGCTCTTCAGGCGGACGAGTTCTTCGGTGATGCTCGCCCTGTCCGCAAACATCGCCACTTCCATGGCGAGGCGGGACTCGTCCACAGCGGCGCCGTTCAGCAGCTCCGCAATGCGCTCGTGCAGGCGGGTCTGATAATCCGATACCACCAGCGGCGCCCTTTCGGAAATATCTGCGACGATGCCCTTCAGCGTTTCGCCCCGCTGCAAAAGGTCCGCGCACAGTCTGGCGCCTTCCTGCTGCCGCATTCTGATCAGCTCGTCCGCGGCGGCTCTTGCCGCTTCGGCTGCCATCTGGGCAAGGAGCTGCTGGTCCTCTTCCGCTTCGGTGACGGTCAGCACGTCCGGATACCGGAGCGCTGCAGACAATGTCACATCGCAGGGCAGACCGGAAGCTTCGGACGCTTCCTCCCCTGCCTTTAAGTAGGCAAGGAGCAGATTTTTATCCACACTGACGGTGCGGGCATCGCTCCTGGTGTTTTTATAGTTCACATAAACGTCCACATGCCCGCGGGAGAGCTTTTCGGTGAGGACTTTGCGAATCGCGTCCTCCACAAAGCTGACTGAACGGGGCAGACGAACCGAAATATCCAAAAACCGGTGATTCACACTCTTGAGTTCGACGGTAAACTCCCTGCCGTCCTGATTCGCCACGGCCCTGCCGAAGCCCGTCATGCTGTTTGCCAAAATGCGCCCTCCAGTCAGTCTTTGCTAAGACGGAAATTTCTTAATAGTATAACACATCACAGGAGCTTCAACAACTCGTCGCCTTCCGGGGGGGCAATGGGCGTGCCGTTCAGCGCAACACCCTCTTTCACCGCCTTGCCGATGACGGCGGCGGGAATGCCCGCGGCGTTCAACGTGGCGCAAAGCAGTTCACCCCGTTCGGAAGCGATGAGCAGCACGCCGCTGCTGATCATCCGCAAAGGGTCCAAATCAAGCGCGGCGCAAGCCTTTTTCGTGATGCCCAGTACGGGAATGGCATTTTCGTCGATGGACGCGCCGCAGCCGGAAGCGTCCGCCATTTCCCAGATGGCGCCCAGGATGCCGCCTTCCGTGGCGTCGTGCATGGCGGTGACGCCGCCCACCGTGCAGGCGATGCGGCTTTCCCGCGTGACGGAAAACTGGGTGGAAAGGGCTCTGGCTTCGGCAAACTCCGGCTCGTTCCAAACATGGACGAGCTTTTGCCTATGGTCCGTGGCGAGGATGGCGGTGCCCTCAAGCCCTGCCCACTTGGTCATGACGATATCGTCCCCCGGCCGCATGCCGGACGTGGTCACAAGGGCGTTTTTCGGCACCTTCGCCACCACGGACGCGGAAATCACCGGCCTGGTGACGGCGTCGGTGATTTCGGTATGGCCGCCCAGCACATCTACGCCGCAATGGATGGCGGCGTCGGACACTTCCGCCGCAAGGGAGGAAATGTACTCCTCGGTGGTGTCGGGGGGCAGCAGCATGGTCACAAGCAGGCCTACGGGTTCTGCACCGCAGGCCGCCGCGTCGTTGCAGCAGACGTGCACCGCCAGCGCCCCGATGTTTCCGGTGGCTGCGGTGATGGGGTCTGTGGAAAGGACGCATAGCTCGCCCTGCAAATCGATGGCGGCGCAGTCTTCACCGACGGCGCTGCCAGCGACCACTTCGCTCCTGGTGCGGTGGAATCTGTCCAGCACCAGTTTTTTTAACTGCTCGTTGGAGAGCTTACCCAGTCTCATTAATAGATCCTAATTATCCTTCGGGTTGGTTTGGGTGCTGCATATCGTTCGGGAAGGCGGCGAAGGAATCCATTCGGTCCGCCCCTTTCAAGCAAAGGGCGTGCGTTCGGAAGCTTCAAGAGCATCGAAAATGCCGGACTTTCCCCGAATTTTGGGTATGCGGATGATATCGTATCATTTTTCGCGCGCTAGTTCAACATTTCTCTGAACTCCTGCTCGGAAAGCACCTTTACCCCGAGTTTCTGCGCTTTTTCCAGCTTGCTGCCCGCGTTTTCGCCGGCGATGACCATGTCCGTCTTCTTGCTGACGGAACCGGAAACCGTTCCGCCCATTTTTTCAATAAGTTCTGTGGCTTCGTTTCGGGTCATGGTGGACAGGGTGCCCGTCAGCACCACGGTTTTGCCGGCAAAGGGGCTGTCTCCCGTCGCAGGCTTTTCGTCCGGCACAGGATTGACGCCCAGGGCGAGCAGTTCATCCACCTGGGAGGCGATGCGCTCGTCCGAGAAAAACTCCACGATGGACTCCGCCACCACAGGCCCCACATCCGGCACCGCCATGAGAGCGGCAACGTCCGCCTTACGCAGGTTTTCCAATGTTCCGAAAGCAGCGGAAAGGTCTTTTGCGGTCTTTGCGCCCACGTTCGGAATGCCCAGCGCGAACAAAAAGCGGGAAAGGGGCTGGTTCTTGCTCTTTTCGATCTCCTTCATAAGCTTGGCTTCGCGCTTGTCCCCAAACCCCTCCATGCCGGAAAGAGAACCGGGAGCGAGCCGGTAAAGGTCGCACACGGAGTCAAACCCCAGCCGTTCGGCAAGGAACTCCGCTGTCTTTTCGGAAAAGGTTTCAATGTCCATGGCGCCGCGGGAGGCAAAGTGGGTCAGTCTGCCCACGATCTGCGGCCTGCAGGACAGCGAGTTGGTGCAAAACAGGTGGGCACCCCTCTCCTCAACATGCGCCCCGCAGGCGGGGCATCTTTCTGGCGGCAGAACGCGCTCCTTCGGTTCGTCCCCCAAAACGGCGCCGAGGATTTCGGGAATGACGTCGTTGCTCCTGCGGATGAACACGTTCGAGCCGACGCCCACGCCCTTTCGTTCAATATCCCCCATATTGTTCAACGTGGCGCGCTTGACGGTGACGCCCCCGATGTCCACCGGTTCCAGTGTGGCAACCGGGGTGAGCTTGCCCGTTCTGCCCACTTCCCAGTCGATGCGCTCGATGGTGGTGGTCATTTCTTCCGCCGCGAATTTGAACGCCATCGCCCAGCGGGGGGATTTATCGGTATACCCCAGCGCTTCTCTGGTGCGGAAGTCGCAGACTTTGATGACCAGACCGTCGATGAGGAAATCCAGCGCATTTCGCTGCTTTTCCGCTTCCTCGATGGCTTGCCAGAGGTCTTCGAACGCCTCAAAATACCCCAGAGCACCTAAAGTGGGCAGCCGGTTTTCCGCAAGGAACGAAAAAACGCCCTGCTCGTCTGTGATGCGGCCGCCGTCGATGTACCCCACGCCGTAAAGGTATGCCGTGAGTTTTCTGGATGCTGTTACCGCAGGGTCCAGATTGCGCAACGCGCCTGCCGCGGCGTTTCGGGCGTTTTTTAAGGGTTCCGCCGCGGTTTTATTGTATTCTTCCAGCGCTGAAAGGCGCATGATGCATTCGCCCTGCACGTCCACATCCCCCTTGAAGGGGATGGAAAGGGGCAGGTTGCGGATGGTTTTTGCCTGCTCGGTGATGACTTCGCCCACTTCGCCGTTGCCGCGGGTTGCCGCAAGGGCAAGGGAACCGTTGGTGTAGGTCAGGTTGATGGTTAAACCGTCGAACTTGTACTCCAGCGCGTACTTCAAAGGCGGAAGCGCAACGCCCGTTGCCCTTTCGTACTCTTCCTTCAACCTTTCGACGCGGCGCATCCAGTCCTGCAGTTCGCCCTTTTCCTTGCACTTGGCAAGGGAGTACAGCCTCTGCCTGTGGCGGTGGCTGGCAAAGCCTTCCAGTGGCTTTCCCCCAACTTTCTGCGTGGGCGAATCGGGAAGCACGATGCCGGTTTTTGCCTCCAGCGCCAGCAGCTCGTCATAAAGCGCGTCCCACTCGGCGTCCGAAACCGTGGGCTCGTCCAGCACATAATATTGATAGGAAAGTTCGTTCAGCCGTTCTACGAGTTCCGCCATGCGCTTTTCTTCCAAGTCGAACGCCCTCCTTTATGCCGGTTTGATGGGCGCGTAGCCCGCCACCAGTTTCTTGATTCCGCACTGCTCGAAGCTGACAGTGAGCACGCTGCCGGAGATATCCTTGATTATACCCTTCCCGAAGGTGTCGTGTATCACGTTCATGCCCACGGCGAAGGAATAGTTCCTTTTCTCTTTGGGGGGAGCCTTGTAAACCTCTCCGCCCACGGGGATGTTCCTTCTGGAAAGGTCTCTTGCGGGTTTCAGCGGACCGCTGGAAGGGGCGGCATACTCGCCGCCGTAGGACGAGCGGGACGGTGTCTCGCGGCGATGCATTTCCGGCGCGTCAAACAAAGCGTCCGGAATTTCCGCCAAGAAGCGGCTGGGCTTATTGTGCTGCACGTCTTTGTACATCACCCTGGATTCCGCGCGGGAAAGCCAAAGCTTTTCTCTGGCGCGGGTGAGGGCAACGTAGCACAGCCTGCGCTCCTCCTCCAGCCCGTCCGCATCATACTGAGCGCGGGATGTGGGAAAGATCCCCTCCTCCATCCCCACGATGAACACCACCGGAAACTCCAGACCCTTGGCGCTGTGTATCGTCAGCAGGGTGACAGCGTCTTTGCCGCCCTCCTCGTTCACGTTCGCCACCAGCGCCACGTTTTCAAGGAATGCGGAGAGGGTGTCCTCCGGATTGCTCTTTTCAAATTCTGCGATGGCGTTGACCAGTTCGCGGACGTTTTCCTCCCGCTCCTCGTTTCTGCCGTCTGTGCGTTTTTCCTGGCGCAGATGCTGAAGGTAGCCGGACTTGTCCAGCAGTTCTTCCACCGCTTCGGATAAGGGCAAAAGCAGCACCTGGGTGCAAAGGTGGGTGATGAGCTCGCCGAAGGGCTTGAGCTTGGTCTTCACCCGCTGGGAAATGGGCAGACTGTCCGCCCGGATGCACGCCGTCATCAAAGGAAGGCCGGCTTCCTCCGCCGCGGCGGATAGTTCCGCGATGGCAGCGTCCCCGATGCCCCTTCTGGGCACGCTGATGGCGCGTTTGAAGCTCACGTCGTCCCTGGGATTCACGATCAGGCGGAGGTAGGCCAGAATGTCCTTGATTTCCGCGCGGTCATAGAACTTCAAGGAGCCGATCACCGAATATGGGATGCCGTATCCGGTCAGGGCTTCTTCCAGCACGCGGGACTGGGCGTTGACCCTGTACAGAATCGCGAAATCGCTCTTTGGCCTGCCGCTTTGCTGAATGGTGCGGCAGACGAAGTCCGCTTCGTCCCGCTCCGACCAGGCGGTGTAGCGGGAAAGGGGGGCGCCCTTGCCCTTGTCCGTCCACAACTTTTTGGGCTTTCTGCCCTGGTTCTGGGCGATGACGGCGTTGGCGGCATCCAGTATGGTAGAGGTGGAGCGGTAGTTCTGCTCCAGCCGGATGACGGTGCAGCCGGGGAAGTCCCGCTCAAAGTCCAGAATGTTACGAATATCCGCCCCGCGCCAGCCGTAGATGGACTGGTCGTCGTCCCCCACAACGCAGATGTTGTTGTGCGCAGAGGACAGCATCTTCACCAGCGTGTACTGGGCGAGGTTGGTGTCCTGATACTCGTCCACGTGAATGTAGCGGAAGCGCGTGGCGTACTTGTCCATCACTTCTGGGAAAGTGCGGAATAGTTCCAGCGTTTTGAGCAGCAGGTCGTCAAAATCCAGCGCGTTGTTCGCTGCCATGATCTTGGTGTAAACCGTCATGGCTTCGGAAAGCTTGGG
>JBMNTW010000051.1:0-10064 GCA_050945935.1 Christensenellales bacterium | reverse complement strand
GATTCGTCCAGCTTTCCCATCACGATGGAGCTGACCTGTTTGAGGATCAGCTGTTCCGTCATGTAATCCTCCCTGGCTTCCGGAACGACAAACGCGCCGGAAAGACGGAAAGCCGCCGCCAGCCTTACAGCCACAAGCTCATTGTTCTGCAGAGGGGACTTGATGGTGATGGTGACGATGCCAAGGTCTCTCGCCCTGGAAAGCATTTTGCTGATCAGCGGACGGGAAACGTTCATTGCCGCCGCGATCTGGTTCTGGGTCAACCCGTCTTCGTAGTACATCCTTGAGACGCGAATGAGCTTTTCGATTTCCTCATCGCTGCAGAACATCGGTTCTTCCCCCGGTATCAAATGTTATTGCAATTGTAAACGAAGGGCATACCGCTGTCAATTCCGGCGGGAGATTGTCGAAAAAAAAGTTGCGCGGGTGCTCTTTCGGCACCCGCGCGTATCCATGCATCCAATCGGAGTATACGATTTCCTATGGCTCTCTTCTTCGGTACTTATCCGGTGTAAACCGGTTACTCCTCGTCTTCAGGGGGGAGCTTGCAGCCGTCCGCTCCAAACTCGGCGCAGCAAACGGTCTCGTTAAAGGTAATGATTTCGTTTTCAGACATTGACCGTTACCTCCTTTTTAGTGGTTAGTTTATTCTAACCGACTCGGGCGGTTCTGTCAACAGGTAAAAACGAAAGTTTTATAATTCACAAAAACATGTGACCTTGTGCTATTTTTTGGTTCTCGGCTTGAACAGCACCGCCGCCGCGTAACCGAACACGATGGCAGCAGCCACGCCCGCCGCCGTACCCGTCATGCCGCCGGTAAACGCGCCGATGACGCCCCGTTCCCCCGCCGCCCGGATGGCACCCTTGGCAAGGGCGTTGCCAAAGCCGGTCAGGGGCACTGTCGCGCCGGCACCGGCGATTTCCACCAGCTTGTCGTAAATGCCGAAAGCCCCGAGTATCACACCCACGGATACGTACAGCACCAGGATCTTTCCGGGGGTGATGCTCGTCAGGTCCATCAGTATCTGGGCGATCACGCAGAGCAGTCCCCCGATCACAAAGGCCAGGATGTAATCGATCAGCATCAGCCCATCCTCCTTTCAAAGACGACGCCGTGCGCCACGCCGGGAATGGATTCTCCCTGCTGGGTGCTGTTGACGCTGAGCAGCGCGCCCGTGGCGAAAAACAGAATCCGGTTGAATCTGCCGGACAGCATCTCTTTCAGAAGGAAGGCGTTCAGCACCACCGCGCTGCAGGCGCAGCCGCTGCCGCCGGCCTTCATGTCCTGTTCGGCGGTGAAGATGCTGTCGCCGCAGTCGAGATATTTGTCCTTCAGGTCCACGCCCCGCTCGAGGCACAGTTCCCTGGTGAGTTCGGCGCCCAATGAGCCAAGGTCGCCGGTGACGATGAGGTCATAATCGTCCACCGTTCTTCCGGTGTCCGCCAGATGCGCGCAGATGGAGTCCGCCGCCGCAGGCGCCATGGCTGCGCCCATGTTGTTGGCGTCTTTGATGCCCAAATCGATGACCTTGCCCACCGTGCCGTGGGTAATCTCCACGTTCAGCGCTGCGGGGGAGCCCGGGGCGACGAGTATGGTGCAGCCCGCGCCGGTGACCGTCCGCTGCGCGGTGGGTGTGCGCTGGGTACCCATTTCCAAAGGCATTCTGTACTGGCGTTCCGCAGTGGAAAAATGGCTGGTGACCGCGCACGCCACGCAGGACATGAACCCACCCGAAACCAGCACCGAGCCCACCAGCAGCGACTCCGCCATGGTGGAACACGCGCCGTACAGCCCCAAAAAGGGCAGTCCCAGCTGCCTTGCGGCGAAGTTCGCCGCGATGATCTGGTTCAAAAGGTCGCCGCCCAGCAGGCATTCCACCCATTTTTCAGAAAGGTTTTCCTTGGCAAGCGCCCTGCGCACCACCTGCTCGAACATCTTGCTTTCGGCCTTTTCCCAGGACTCCTCGCCCCAGAGGTCGTCGGTGAGCACGATGTCGTAATGGTCGCCGTAGGTACCCTGGGCTTCCAGCTCGCCGGCAATGGCGGCCATGGAAGCCACCGCAGGCCGGTTGTGGAACACCAGGGTTTGCGCGCCGACGCGGTTGGGCGCGTTCAGGATGTGTTGGTATCTGTTGTCCATGTTGCACTCCTTATTTGAAGGCCAGCCACAAGAGCCCCACGATGACCGAACCGCCGATGCCGTACACCAGCACCGGCCCCGCGATGTTGAACATGCGGGCCGCTGTTCCCATAATCAGCCCTTCGCGCCGGAACTCCATCGCCGGAGAGACCACCGAGTTGGAAAATCCGGTGATGGGCACCGCGGCGCCGGCGCCGCCGAACTTGTAGATCTTGTCGTACACACCAAGCCCGGTCAGCAGAGCGCCCAGAAAAACCATGACGATTGCCACAAAGGCGTTCACGTCATCCTGAGACAGGTTCAGCACGTAGTGGCCGAACTTCCGGAACCCCTCTCCGATGGCGCAGATGATGCCGCCGGTGACGAACGCCTTCACGCAGTCCGGGAACAGGGGGCTTTTGTCCATGCGCTTCTGAACGAGCGCGCTGTATTTTTCCTTTTCCTCGATTTCCTTTTTGCTCAGATTTCTGGATGGCATGTTTCCTCCCGTAAACGCTGTATTTCGGTATAGCCGCGATAGCGGATTTCCCGCTCCTCGGGGGCGCGGGGGCAGTCAATGTTGACTTCCGGCGGCTTAATCCTGGTTTTTTCCATTGTTTCCTCCTTCGACGGGCGCTTTTTCTTCATCATTTGAACCACGGCGTGAGATAGTAGGACGCCACACCCAAAACTTTGCCAGCGGCAAGAATGTAAACCATCACCCGTATGCATTTAGCCAGCTTTAGCTTTCCCGACAGCACGGGGAAGATATTCAAAACCTCTGCCAGGGCGGAAAGCACCACCCCCAGATACACCCCCGCCAGCAGCGTGAACAGAAAAAGAAGCGGTTCCAGCCCTGAAGCGCCGGAAAACCCCGTAAGGTGAAAAATTGAGGATGCAAACGCGCCCAGACACACCATTTTGCCGTACAGGGGGATGAAGCGCCTCGTTCCAGACACAGCGGCACACTGGGACACCAGCCCCAGCACCACGAATACCAGGGCTACCGCCGCGCCCACCGTCAGCCCGTGCCCCAAGGACACAATCACGCCCAGCGCAATCATTTCTTTTCCTCTGCTTTGGCGATGTCGTACTTCTGCTGGTCGGATTTTTTGGAAAACTCCTCCAGCTCAAACAGCGAAGGGGACTTCTTTTTACCGGGCAGCACGTTTGTGAAAAACAGCACGCCGATGCCCACGCCTGCGCAATAAGGCAGCGTGATCCAGGGTGAAACCTCGTCGCTCCCCGTGAAAATCTTGGAAAGCGCCATGTGGGTTTCCGGCATGTTGACGTCCGTCTGGTAGGTCAGCACGGTCATCGCCCCGCCCACGAACAAAAGCATCGCAACGAAAATCGCCTTCAGGTACATCACCGCCTTGCTGTTGTCCTTCTGCCGGGGCTGGACGGCGCAGGCGGACGCGCCGAGGAAAGTGATGTCCTCCCTGTTCAGGGCTGCGGCAATGTCTGCCGCGGTGACGAGCAGTGTTTCGTCCCCCATTTTGCCCAGTATCACGTCCTTGATATCCTTGATGCCGGCATTGACGCCTGCGAGCTGGGCGATGTCCCGCAGGGCAACGTTTTCCCCCTTGTTCATGACGGCGCTCTGCTTCAAATAAATAAAAAGCACGGTATCTCCTCCCACACCGTTTTTTGCGGCCTGGTTTTGCCGGTCAGTCTGTTCCGCGCGGAGTTTTTGCACATAAAAAAGACCGGCAAGGGTTATTGTCCCTTGCCGGCCGCGTTTCTATGCCGGTTGATTACTTTTCGGTGGAGTAATTGTCGAAATATCCCTGAATCAGGATGATGGGGGTGCCCTTGTCGCCGCTTCCGCTGGTCAGGTCGCAAAGGGAGCCGAGAAGGTCGGTCAGCCTTCTGGGCGTGGTGCCCATCGCCGCCATGGAGGTTTTCAGGTTGCCGTTCTTTTTGCGGATGTGCTCGGTGATGGCGTTGCGCAGTGCTTCGCCGGAAAGCCCCGCGAAGTCATTGTCCGCCAGATACTTGAGTTTCAGCTCGTTGGGCGTGCCGATGAGCCCGTCGGTATACGCCGGGGAAACCACCGGGTCCGCCAGCTCCCAGATGTGGCCCACGGGGTCGCAGAAGGCGCCGTCGCCGTAGACCATCACTTCCACGTGTTTGCCGGTGCGGTCGAGGATCTTCCGCTGCACGTCCAGCACGAAAGGCTGCGCGTCCCTGGGGAAGAGCTTGATTTTGTCCTCGGTGGACTTGTTGGAGCCGAGGATGCCGTACTCGGGGTTGAATCCCGAATCGTCCACCGGGGCGGAAAGCACGTCGTCCAGCGCGTAAACAGTCTCGGCACCAGCGGCTTTCAACAGGCGCTTGGAGCGGTGACGGGTGTGAATATCCGCGCAAAGCACATGGGGGGTGTAGTTCAAGATGGCGCGGCAGTCGTTCGCCAGAATGATTTCGCACTCCGTGCCGCATTCCCTGGCGATGTCCCTGTAAAACGCCATGTAGTCCATGCCGGTGAAGGGATGCTCCGGCCTGCCGAAGAGTTCCACGAACTTCTGCTCGGTCAGAACGTCCGTCCAGGGGTTGATGTCGTGCTCGTCCAGCTGGTCTAAAGAAACCAGGGCGTTGCCCACTTCGTCCGCGGGGTAGCTGAGCTGGATGTAGATCTTCTTCACGCCCTTGCAGATGCCCTTCAGGCACACCGAAAAGCGGTTGCGGCTGAGAATGGGGAAAATCAGCCCCAGTTCCCCGCCGGGGTATTTATTTGCAATGTCCTTCGCGATGTGATCCACCGTCGCGTAATTGCCCTGCGCACGGGCAACGACGGCTTCCGTCACGCCGATGACATCCCTGTCGCAAAGCTCGAAGCCCTCTGACGCTGCGCATTCGATCACGCTGTCCGCTACGATGGACGCGAGATCGTCACCCTCTCTGATGATAGGCGCGCGCACGCCCCGCACTACCGTTCCAACTGTTCTCGCCATGGGTGAACTCCTTACCTCCGCACGAGGGCGGTTTTTTGCCGAAGACTATTATATAGAACGCAATCGGCAATGTAAAGCATGATATTCGGCATTTATCCAATGTTACCTGCTGGTTTTGCTTGAATGTTCGGATTTTAGTGTTCGCATTGTGGCATCAGCTTGACAATCATGACAGTTTTGCCGGTTTGCTTGCGCGCGTTTTCGCCAGAGAGTATAATATATTCATTCTGATTCAGTCTTTTTGCGCGTTTTTTACGAATGAAAGGGAGGCTCTGATCATCATGCCGAAAGCCCCTCACATTTTGATTTGC
This sequence comes from Christensenellales bacterium, assembly GCA_050945935.1. Classification (GTDB taxonomy): domain Bacteria; phylum Bacillota; class Clostridia; order Christensenellales; family CALWSW01; genus CALNBC01. The sequence continues at coordinate 4,678 of JBMNTW010000051.1, read as the reverse complement.
GACGATCAGGCCGTGCTGCACGAAACCCTTTCGCTTTACCTGAAGGCCGAGGGCTTTACCTGGTCCTCTGCTTTTGACGGCGAGGAAGCATTGGAAAAGGCGAGTTCCGAGCAGCCCGACCTCATCCTTCTCGATATTATGATGCCCAAGATGTCTGGCACGGATGTGTGCAAGAACATCCGCAAGACCAGCTCCGTGCCCATCATCATGCTCACCGCCAAAGGCGAGGAGATTGACCGCATCGTGGGTTTGGAACTGGGGGCGGACGATTACATCGTCAAACCCTTCAGCCCGCGGGAGGTGGTCGCCCGCATCAAAGCGGTGCTGCGCCGCATGAACGATAAAAGCGATGCCGCTTCTCCGGTGCTGCGGTTTGACTCTTTGGAAATCAACCTCAACCACTACGAGGTCAAAATCAAAGGCTCTGTTGTGCCCTTCACCCCCAAGGAGGTGGAGATTCTGCACCTTCTGGCCTCCCACCCCGGTCAGGTGTTTGACAGGGAGCAGATCCTCTCCGCTGTCTGGGGATACGACTATTTCGGGGACACCCGGGCGGTGGACACACAGATTAAAAGGATACGGCAGAAACTCCCTCAGGAAGGCGTCGGCTGGTCCATCAAGACCATTTACGGCGTCGGCTATAAGTTCGAGGCCAATCAATGATCAAAAGCGGGCTGTTCCTGCGCACCCTGACGCTGGTCATGGCGACCATTCTTTTGTCTGCGGTGCTGATCATGGCGCTTTTCGTGCCGCTTTCCCGGCGGCAGATTTCCAACATCCGCGCCACCGAGCTGGAACTGAAGGCAAACTACCTGGCGGACGAGTATGTGCGCTACAACCGGGGGCTTCAGTCCCACGAGTCCTTCCGGCTGCGCGTGGGAAGCAACAGCGCCTGGGGCGCTTCCGCCATGGTGTTTAAGTACGACGGCACGCTGGACGTTTACACCATCCCGAACGACACCGAAGAAGGCACCCCCGAACGCCAGCGGGCCATGGCCGCCGCCCAGGCGTTTGCCGCCACATTATCCGATTACGTTACCACCGTCCTCGCCGTGGGCGACTCCATCACCGTGGTGGACACGTCCGGCGGAGGCGCGGGGTATTTGATTGTGGGCGTTCCCGCGCATATCGCGGGGATTACCATCGGCGCGGTGTTTCTGGCCAAGCCCATGGCGGACGTGAACACCCCCTCTTCCGACCTTGCGGTCGCCCTGATGCTCTGCATGGCGCTGGCGCTTTTGATGATGCTCATCCCCTCTTTTTACGCCACGCGCTTCCTCATTAAGCCCATCAACCAGATGCGGGACGTAGCCCTCGCCATGGCGGGCGGGGACTTTACCGTTCGCGCCAACGATGCGCAAAGGGACGAAATCGGCCAGCTGGGCGGCGCTTTGAACTATCTTTCCAGCAGGCTGTCCAGCACCATCCGGGCGCTGGTGGTGGAGCGCAACAGGCTGGAGCGCATTCTTAACGGCCTTTCGGAGGGCATCGTCGCCGTGGACAGCGAAGGCAGAATCACCCACGCGAATCCCGCGGTGTTTCAGCTTTTCGGCGCGGACCCCCAGACGGTTTCCGACCGGATGGCCTTCATCCCCGACGCTTCTCTGTGGGACGATTTTGACGCCTGCGTGAAGGACGGCGTGCCGATTCTGCGCAGCCTGACCACCGATTCCACCATTTTCCGCGTGAACATTTCGCCCCTGGAGGACGAACAGCGCGGCATTGTGGGCGCTGTGGCGTTGTTCCATGACATTACCGAATCCGAACGGCTGGAGCAGACTCGAAGGGATTACGTTGCGAACGTTTCCCACGAGCTGCGCACCCCCGTCGCCGCCGTGCGGGGTTTGGCGGAGGCGCTTTCGGACAATCTGGTGGACGAAGCGGACAAACCGCGCTACTACAGCCACATCCTGCGGGAGAGCATGCGCCTTTCCCGTCTCATCAACGACCTTCTGGAACTTTCCAGGCTGCAGTCCGGCGCGGTCGCGCTGGAAAAAGAGGCGTTTGACGTGGCGGAGCTGCTCCGCTCCTTCGCGGACTGCTATTCCCCCCGGGCGGACGCCGTGGGCATCAGCTTTATAGCAAACATCCCTTCGGATTTGCCCTTGGCCGTCAGCAACGCGGACCGGGTGGAGCAGGTGCTGGTCATATTGTTTGACAACGCCATCAAGTTCACGCCCGAAGGCGGAACGATTGCGCTTTCCGCCGCGCAGGACAAAGACCGCATCGTCGTTTCCCTTTCAGACACGGGCTGCGGCATCGCCAAAGCGGACCTGCCCCACGTGTTCGACCGGTTCTATAAGACCGATTCCGCCCATTCCCAGAGCGGCACCGGTCTTGGCCTTTCCATCGCCCAGGAAATCATGACGCTGCTGGGCGAGCGCATCTGGGTCGAGAGCAAACCTGGCGAAGGCGCGACCTTCCGCTTCACCCTGAAGGCGCAGCATAACGGCGACGACGACCAACTTCCCGACGATACTTTGAGGTGAAACAATGACCTGTTCATCCCATCCTTCGGTGCTGGTCCTGGTGACCAATCAGGCGAGCTGCGAGCGGCTGATCCGCACCGGCGCTTCTTTGAAAGAGGAGGGCCAGTCCGTGCGCGTGTTGAGCATACAGCCCCGCTCCGAAGCGCCGGCGAACTCCAAAGTCATGGAGCACCTCTTCAGCGTCGCCTCCTCCGTCGGGGCGGACATGGCGGTCTATTACAGCGATTCGCCGGTGGAAACCACCCGAATGTACATCCGTCGGTACGACATTAAGCTCATCGTGGTGGGCAGCAATCCTTCTGGAAGCAGTCTGTTCATCGCGGAACTGCATGCCGCCTTCCCCGATTTGCCCATCGCCGTCGTGATGCCGGACAGTTCCGTCAAATGGCTGTAAGGGCTGTACGGGATATCAGAAATCTCCATTGTAAAGGCATCAAAAAACACCGAAGCGTTTAGCTTCGGTGTTTTTGCATGATTGCGGAGATTTGGTCCTTGTTTCGCTCTTCCGGTTCGAGGATTTCGATTGCGCCGTACGCACCGTCGTAACCCGCAACCTTCGTAACCCTTCCCTGCCGCACGCGAAGTACGCCTTTAGCAAGCAATGGGCCGAATTGCCTTTCGATTTCCTCAACCGGCGCTTTGCGAAGGATGAAGAACTCCGGTCCAAGTACTTCGAGCATCCGCGCGTAAATCGCCTGAACCTTCTTGCCCCCTGCGGAAAAACCCGTGCAGGAAGCGATGACTTCAGGCAGGGGAACAAGGCTTTCAAAGGGTTTGGCATTGGGTTTAACGAAGCCTTCTGCCCTGTCCGCCAGTTTCCACAGGCGGTGGGAAACGCCCACGGTGACCTTTTTGCCGCACACCGGGCAGATGCCGCCCAGAGCTTCCGTTTCCTTCGGCGTCAGCTTCACGCCGCAGTTCCTGTGCCCGTCCAGATGGTACTTGCCTTCTTCGGGGAAGAACTCCAGCGTTTTGACGAATCCCTTGCCGGTTTTGATGGCTGAAACGACTTCCGCATAGGAAAGCCCCGTATCCAGCACGTTTGCCTCCCTGCCGAGCTTTTGCGGGGAGTGGGCGTCTGAGTTGGAAATCAGCGTGAAGCGGTCCAGCGCGGAAACGCACCAGTTCATCGCCGGGTCGGAGGAAAGTCCGGTTTCGACGGCGTGAATATTGCCCGCAAGGTCACCGAAGCACTCCTCGATGGAGGAGAACCCCGAAAACGAACCGAGGACGGAGTAGTGCGGCGTCCACACATGGGCGGGAACGAACAGGGCTGACGGGCAGGTTTCCAGTACCAGTTCAAGCAGGTTCCGGCTGTCAATCCCCAGAATGGGTCTGCCGTCTGAATGGATGTTGCCGATTTTCTCAAGCCTGACGGCAAGCTTTTCGGCATCCGCAAGGCCTGGCAGAAAGATGAGGTTGTGGACCTTTCTGGTTCTGCCGTCCTTTTTATAGACGCAGCTGATTTCGCCGGAAATGACGAAGCGCACACTTCCTTCATTGGCGGTGTTCGACGGCAGGCGGTACTCCTTTTTCAGGGCGTACAACCCGTCCTCTGGGGGAATGAGGGTTTCTGAAAGCTCTTTTCGCCATGCTGGATGGGTGCAGTCCCCCGTTCCCACCAGCGTAATGCCCTTTTTCCTCGCCCACAGGTCGAGTTGCGTCGTGTCGCAGTCCCTGCTGGTTGCCATGGAATATTTGGAGTGGATGTGCAGATCGACGATGAACATCACAGAATCAGCATCGCGTCGCCGAAGGAGAAGAAGCGGTATCTTTCCCGAACGGCGTGTTCGTACACGGCAAGGATTTCCTCTCTGCCGCAAAGCGCCGAAAGCAGCATCAGCAGCGTGGATTCCGGCAGGTGGAAGTTGGTAATCAGCGCGTCCACCGCCTTGAAGCGGTAACCGGGGGTGATGAAAATGTCCGTCCATCCCCTGCCGGGATGGATGATGCCCGCATCGTCCGCCACGGTTTCTAGCGTGCGGCAGCTGGTGGTGCCCACGCAGATGACGCGCCCGCCGGACGCGCGGCAGGCGTTGATAACCTGCGCGTTTTCTTCGCTGACCTCATAATATTCCGCGTGCATGTGGTGTTCGGAAACGTCCTCCGCCTTGACGGGGCGGAAGGTCCCCAGCCCCACATGCAGCAGGACTTCCACGATTTTCACACCCTTTTCTCTGGATTCTTGC
>JBMNTW010000050.1:0-10398 GCA_050945935.1 Christensenellales bacterium | reverse complement strand
CAACCAGACGGGCCCGGGCTGCGTTGTCGATATCTCGTGCTTTATTGATGAAGCCGGAATCGAAAAGTATACGAAACTTGTGCAGGATAATTACAGCGCGCTGGCTTTGCAGCCCGTTTGTGATTACTTCGACACGAGTACGGATCTCAGCGAGTGCGGAATCAGCGTCAATGTCCACAAAAACGAAGCCCATACCTATGCGGTCTATTACCTGCCGGATGCTGACGGTGTGCGAAAGAGTATCGAGGCCAACGTCGACGCCAACTGGTGGGAATGGAGCAACCACAGCTACGCGTCATTTGTGCATAACGATATGGAATGTGTGCTGATTTTTGACAGCCGCGCACAAGCCATTACCGTCCAGCAGAATACGAAAAAGCCCGATCTGCCTCCTGTCGCCGAAGGCTCCCTGACGGCCCTTGGCTTTGGCTTCGACGACGCGGGAACATGCGGCGTGTTTGAGCAGCGCGAGCCGCATTACATATCCGTGGCCATCGCAAGGCAAGAATGGGGCGCGTTCAACGAAGACTGGAACATGGAGTTCATGGATACCGATGTCAACGGCTACATCCTTCGCATCACCTATCAGGCAAGCGACGGCGGATACGAGTTTTCCTTGAACAAGGACGGCATGGGCTGTTCCTTCCGGCGTTATCCCGCCACGGGTGAAATGGGCTGGGAGCATCCCGATCCGGAAACGCTGCACCGTATGTTCAACGATGCCTTCGGCACAGAGGGAAAGGAAATGTTCTTCGCGCCGCTTGACTACTTCGAGCAGTACATTCAGGAACATTTCGGCATGACCTTTGAAGCGCTCTACGCGCTGCCGAAACGGTAACCGCTGTGCAGGAGATCCTTTGAAGCAATCAAAAAAGGGGAGCTGTACCGGTTGCAGCTCCCCTTGCAAAGAACGCCTTATTTCTTTATGGTGATGGTTTTTGCCGCTCCAAACGTGCCGTACTGCTTTTTGCCTTTGCTGTCCAGCCTGTACGCCCGCACCTTCACGTAATACTTTTTGCCGGCGGACAGGGATTTGATTGCGGCGGTCGTTTTTGTGGTGGTCACGGTTTTGCTGGAAGAAAACTTGGAGCTTGTGGAGTAGACGATCTGGTATCCGTCCACGTTTTCAAGCGCATCAATGGTTACGGTCAGTTCTCCCTTTTTTGCACTTTCCAGTCGGCTGATGGATGCCTTTTCGGGGGCGGCGGGGTCCTTCTGCTCCGCCCGAATCAGAAAATACGGATAGTCCTTGGGGCTTGGACCTACCAGATCGCCCTGTTCTTCAAAGTTCCAGAATTTTTTGTAAGTCACTTCCTTGGCTTTGGAAGCGCTTTTTCCGGCTTTGATAACGGCGCCTTCCGCCAATGTCATGCCTTTTCCTGCAAAGACTGCAGAGTATTTGCTGCCCGCATTCTCAACTTCCAGTGAACCGCTGAGGATGTTGATCTTTCCGGTCAGCAGATAATCATCGAAGGAGAACGCGCAGGCCGAGATGACATGATAATAGTTCTTCAGGGACTGCATGTCCGCCTTGATGGCAGGCCCGTCGATGGTCACATTGCCCATCGCGTTGATAAATATCGGCAGGGGGTTCTTCTTGTCATTTTCCAGCACCAGCGTTCCCGTTCCGGTCAATGTAACCGAGCCAAGAACATTGACTCCCGAAAAGGGGAACAGCACCGTCGTTCCAAGAAAGACGCCGTTTGGATCCACCGTTCCGCCGGAAAGCTCAACGGCAATATCTTTGACGGTTTTCATGGAGCCGGAGATGGTGTTCGTGCCGGTCACTTCAATCGTGAAGTTTCTGGTTCCCTCCATCAGCGTGGGGTCGGTGTTTTCGTCCAGATCGTCCGTGATTAAGATGGATTGGATGGACGCCCCTCCGGTCAGCTTTAACAAGTCCTTTTCCGGATAGCTCCAGCCCTTTCCGCTGTCGCCCACGTTGACCAGTTCACCGTTGATGATCAGCGCGTTCTGCCCGTTTCTGAGCGTTAAATGATTGGGATTTGCCTTATCCTGAATCAGCACGGGCTTTTCTGCCGCCGCCGCTGACTGCGCGCCAAACGGCAGCCCAAGAAGGATGGACAGCACCAACAGCATTTTCAAGCACGTGAGTGCCGTTTTTTTCAGATCTCTCATGCGCTTTTCCCTCAGCTTTCGTTCGTTTGGGTGATGTTTTCAGGTTTGCTCGGGAGAGGTGATGGGCCGGCTGTTCGCAAAGTCCAAAGGCAAGAGCCCAGTGGTCCTGCCTTTGGAACGCTGATGACTCTTTTAGCCGGCAGACCTGCGCATGACGAAGGCCGTTGCCAATCCTGCAGCCAACAGGCTTAAGGACAACCACCAAACCCAGAGGGATTCGCCTTCGCCCGTATCCGGGAGTTCCTCGGGGACTTCATCCGGCAGTTCCGTGTCGGAAACCGGTTCCTCTTCGGCAGGAACATCGGCTTCTTCGGGCAGTTCTTCGGGGGTGGTTTCCGCTTCGGCGGGCGGTGCATCGGGGGTTGATTCGGCTTCTTCGGACGCTGCTTCGGGAGTTGCTTCCGTCGTTGTGGGCGTTTCCGCCGTCTGCGTCACGGCAGGCGTACTGCCGGGGGGCGTATCTCCGGAAGAATCGTCAATGACGCCCTGCGCGGCATACCCGCCTTCGGGGGGTACGGGGGGCATTGTGACGCCGGCGAGGGCGTTTGCGGGGAGCATAACCGAGAGCAGAATGACGAGTCCCCAAAGCGTCCAGGTTTTTTTGCGCGATTTCATAAAAGTTCTCCTTTCAAGTTTATCTGAAGTTTGCTAAAGGGGGCCGATAACATGAGTTCAGTGACGGGTTAAGGTTTCAGCATCGTTTAACTGTCATCCCGCTGCAATGCCTGTTGAAGCCTTCCGGAAAGATTGTCCAGAATGACGGGCACCCACTTTGTGATGGAATTTTCCTCGTCGTTATTGAAAAAGATTTCTATCCATGTGCGATTCGGGCCTTCATCGTTCAGCGCAATCCGCATGCTTTGCGCATGCTGCGCATCGGATACGACCACAGTCCCTCGTGCGCTGTTGGAACTGTCAAGACGAAGCCCGAGCGCTTCAATGGTGTCGTACAACCCGTTGATCACGATGCTTTTCGGATAAGGAAAGCGCCGGCTCGGCGTAATCATGTTGCTCACCTCCCATACAGTAAGATTGAAATGTGCTGGCGCACAGTCGTAAAAGGGTTCAGGATGCATCCATCGAGGTTCAGTTTTGGTACAGGTTCGGGTCCGGGGGCTGCTTTTTTGGACTTTCCGTATACGGAAACCCGTGTCGTATGATATAAGTAGAAGAAATCTTTTATAGTAAGGATAACGAATGATAGCGAAAAAGAGTTCTGAAGCAACAACCATTCAAAAATACATAGCCGTTGCCGCGTTGGTCGGCTTGGGCTTTTTGTGGAGCGGCACGGCATATATAATGCAGGCGTACCGGCTTCTGGCTTTTCTGGACGGTGAAACGGCGAACCTGCTGGTCTGCGGTTACTACTATATCTGTCAGGCACTGGGCGTGGGCGCGGTGGCGGTTCTGTTCGTAAAACGTCCCGCCTTCGCAGGGGGGCGCGCATTGCCTGTGTATACCAGCGCCGGCATTCTGGTCTGCATGGCAGTTTCCCTGTTTACACCTTCCGTGGGAATGGTGATTGCAGCCGGAGCGCTGTTGAACCTGATGATCGGCGCGCTTTCCGCCCTTTATCTCACGCGGCTTTCCACCGATGTGCCGCAGCAACGGCGCGGGATTGTGTTCGGCGCCGCCTACGCTTTCGGCAGCATCGGCACCTGGCTGATCTCGCTGCCGATGGAAGGCAGGTTCCTGTGGCACAGCGAAAGCATCTTTGCCATTGCCGCTGTGGCGGCTGTTTCCATTGTTGTGCTGTTTCGCGTTCCTCCGCTGCCGGAAAAAAAGCCAAACACCCGCCCCAACCGGGAAAGGTTCAATAAAAGCCTGCTGTGGCTTGCCGCGGGTGTAATCTTCCTGATCTGGCTGAAGAATACCCTTGGTTTTTCCTTCCCGTTGAAGAGCGCGGCAGGGAATGTAAACATTGTGTTCACGCGGGTGTTCTACGCTGTCGGCCTCATTATTGCCGGTTTTGTCAGCGACAGGAACCGGCGCTGGGGTTTGATGTGCAGTCTGGTTGCGCTGGCGTTTCCGTTCGCGGCACTGGCTCTGGGCGACAGCGCCGCCGCCGAGACCACGATGTGGATGGCCGCGTATCTGTTTCTGGGTTTTCTGGCGGTGTATCGCACGCTGGTCTTTGCCGATTTCGCGTGGAAGGCGGCGATGCCCGCGCTGGCAGCGCTGGGTCTTGCCGCAGGACGGCTTGGCGAGGTGGTGGGCACGTTCGGCGTAAGCGTGCTGTCCGGCACGCCCCTCATCGTTGCCGCCGCCATCGTGTATGCCCTGGTCATTGCGCTGGTTTTCGCGATATACCAGAAGCTTTATGTACCCGTTATCAGCCCGGAGGACGCGGAGCAGCAGCGATTTACGGCATATGTGAGCAAGAACGGCCTTTCCGCCCGGGAGAGGGAGATACTCACCCTGATTCTTCGCGGCATGTCGAATCTGGAAATCGCGGGCACGCTTTACATCACCGAAAGCACCGTCAAGTTCCATGTGGGGAACATTTTCAAGAAAATCGGATGCAGCAGCCGGCTGGACCTGATTGCCGATTACAAGCTGGGCGGCAGCGCATAGCGCATTTATGGAATGACGGTCAGCGATACCAGCCCCCGAAGCCAAAGGCTTTCCTGCCCGTTTCCGGCAACCGCCTGAAGGACGATAAAACCGTCCTCCCACACTTCTTTCTGGTCTGCTTTGGTCGCTAGAATGGTGGAAGCGTCATCCACAACGGCCTTATCATAAGAAACGGAAGTTCCGCTGCGGGCGGTCAGCGTGACGGACGAGTACTGAGCAACCCCCAAAGAGTCAAGCACATCCTTCAATCGAACGCCCTGAAGGGTTTCGCTGCGGACGCTGCCATCCGGCTGCGTCCTTTCTATTGTCAGGCTCACTTCGTTTAGCCTGGCGCAATCGATGCTGGTGAACACCGCCTGTTCCGCCCCGTCGACGCCGATCACCCACTTCGGTTCCACGATGACGTCGCCGCAAGCGGAACCCAGCACCGTGATGAGCAGTATGACCGCGAGCAGACCCCGCTTTTTCATTTTGTGAATCCCTCCGTTCGCATGGTAGGCGCGTTCTGCGCCTTTTCGCTTAATGAGCGCTTTCTGTTTTCGCGTTACTCCCGGATATACAGGTCCCACGCCAGGTTTGCCGCGTCGTAAATCTGCTGAATGTGTTCGTTGTTCGCCATGGCGGCTTCGCCCGTCCGATGGATGTAGTCGATGGCTTCGTTGAGGTACTCCTGGGTGAATCTGAGGCTGAAGGCCGCCTGCGTCAGCGCCGCTTCGACGGCCAGAAAGTCCGCCTGCGGCGCGATGACGCCCGTCACCGTCATCGCCGACGTGGGAGACATGTCCACATTGTTGATGTAGTAAGGCTGGGAGTTCCAAAAAGACGCGGTGAACTTTCCATAACATGCTCCGCCGTTATCGCCCCGAAGCTCGGCAAAAATGAGCGCCTCGCTGGAAGCGATGGACGAAAACGGCGTTTGAATGGGCAGAACCGCCAGCGCGTTGAAGTTTGCAAGGCCCGGAAAACTGAAGCCAAGACCGTATTTTTCCGACATGCCGTTCAGCGCATCAAACCCGTAGAAGATGCTGCCGGCGTCGTACAGGTCCACGACGGGCGCGTCGGCATTCACCTGCGCGTTTGGGTATCCGAAGTTGTTCACGTAGTCCTTCCACAGCGCTTTGGCCTCGTAACTCTTGTTGAGCGGTGCCAGAATGCCGTAGTAAAAGATTTGATAGTCCGGATTGTTTGGATCCCACGCGCGAAAGCCAAAGGTGGAATACCTGCCCATGGTCTGGAGCCGCCATCCTTTTGGCAGCATAACGGAGAAGAACCCTCCGTCGAACTGGTTGAGTTCCAGATTGGCGGCCTGCTGCCGCGGTTCTGGCTCTTCGCCGCCCGGTCCCCCTTCGCCATCCTTTATCGCGTCCTGCGCGCCGAAAAGATCATCGTCCAGGATGCCCTGGTCTGCGTCCGGCCGGCGGAAAGCTTCGGAATCAACGAGCCGCTGCTTTCCGCCGCAGCCCGAAGCGAACGTCATCACAAGGATGACCAGAAAAACAAGCAATCCTTTTCCATGGCGATTCATGCTGTTCCCTCCTGAAACGCAGCGCTTTTTTAGCGCTGACGGAATCTTGGCCCCGTTATCGTGTCTGGCGGTTTCGGTGCCAAAGTTCGACGTGTTCAGCGTAATGCGGATGCAGACTCCTTGGAAGGACGGGAAGAGAACAGGTGCGAAAAACACGGGTACAGGTTTGGTACAGTTGCACTGTGCGCGACAAACTGCGCGTATTCCCGCCTGTTTTTGAGCCTGCTGCGGGTCATACTGCGGTTTTTCAAGTCGTTGTGGAGGAAAAAACCGCAGAGGAAGGCGACGCGGAGGAGGATGCCGAAGCGGATGCGGACGTTCCGCCCACCAGCGATGCCGTTTCCAATCTTTCGCTGTGGTTGCTGCTGACCGTCCTCGGAGCGGGTCTTGCGGCTCTGGCATGAAGGGAAAAAGCAAAGGTCTAATCGCTGCCAATGCAAATCAATAACAGGCGGGCGGGATACCTGGGCGTAAAGCCCCATCCCGCCCGCCTTCTTCACCGCGGTGAACTTGCCGGCGCATGAAAAGCAGTTTTATCAAATGGGAGCGGAGGATTCAGCCGCATTCCGACGCACATCTTTGCCGTGCGACGGATGCGCTTTTGCCTGTCGATGCGGGACACGGTCACGATGAAAAAGGGCATCGCCTTTGCCGGCGATGCCCTTTTTATGCTTATTGCACCTTGATTGCCTTTGTGGCGATTGAAGTGCTGATATACGAATCGAGTATGCTTCCCCCGCAGTCTTCGTAAAAACCAACAATCGCGAATCCCGCGTCGATCTGCCCCTGAATCTGGTCCTCCAGTGAATGCGCCCAGATGTATCCGTCGACTTCCACAACAGACCTTACATGTTCGTCATCCATGTGCTCGATGTCCGCATAAGGAATGGAATGCTTCAACTCCAGTATCCCCTGCTCGAACTTCCCGAGGTCAAAAATATACTCGATCGGGTTTGCAAAACCTGCCAGCAGCAGCCCGTTTTTCTTTAGCACCCTTGCGCATTCCTTCCATACGGGTAAAACGTTATCCACATACCCGTTGGACCACGGATGAACGATGCAGTCAAAACTCTCATCCTCAAACATGGATAAATCCTGCATGGTGCCCTTCACGGTTTTGATTTGCAGATGATCCCTCTTTGCGACGAACTCGTCTTTTTCCAGCTGTCTGGTGCTGTTGTCAAACACCGTCACATCCGCGCCGGCAGCGGCGAGAACGGGGCCCTGCTGACCCCCTCCGCTGGCCAGACACAGAATCTTTTTGCCCGAAATATCCTTCGGAAACCACGATGCCGGAACCAGCTTCTTCGGCGTCAGCCAGATTGCCCAGTTTCCTCTTTTCGCCTGCTCAATCTCTTCGCTGGAAACGGGAATCGACCAGCGGTCGCTGTTTTCTGAACGGACATCCCAAACCTTCTCATTCTCTTTGACATAGCTGTCTGATCTCATCATGGACTCCATGTTTGTATACATGTTGAAAAATTTTATCACAAGATGCAACATGTGTCAAAATAAACAAGGCGGAGCGCAACGAATGCCGCATAAAGAAAACGTCCGCCGGAAGGAAAGCGCGGCGGGCGTTTAAGCGCAACACGGGGTTTTTCCGTTTAATCCATGTAAGCATCCCAATCGGGCGCGGCGTCATCCGGATTGAAGTACTCCGCGGGAGTAAACTCGCTCACATACTCGTAACCGGTGTGGTCGTACTGATACTCGGTGATATCGGGCAGAGGCGCGGGTTCCAGACCCTGCCGTTTCGCCTCCTCGCGCACGTCCGGCAGATCGAACGTTGCCGCGGCGCGCATCTTGATGCGGCCGTTGAACATTGCGTTGAAGTGATCCATGTTCTTCTGGAAGGGCTTCAGGTAAACGTAGATATACAGGTACTCCCCCGGCCTGAGCGCGGGAATGTCCACAAAATTCGTTTCATACACGTCGAAGCCGGTGCCGCAGCCAAAACCCACCCTGCCCGGCCTTGAAACGCGGGTTTTGGAATAGTTTTGAACCACGAAAGCGGCATAGGCGGGCCTATACAGCATCGCGGTGCTGACGCGCAGAAAGTCCACGTTCAACGGGTTCTGCCGCTGTGCCAGTATGGCTCTGTTGATTGCGTCGAGCAGTTCATCGGACAGCCTGTCGCTCGCCTCTCCAACCATCTCCTTCGCAAGGTCGCTGTTCAGCGGAACGCCCGAAGCGCTCAGAACCTCGTCCACACCCGCTCTCAACACATAATCCATGCCGTCTCTGGCAAGCTGGTCGATGTTCGGCAGATTGGGCGGCAGACCGATGGAAACAAGCCCGTAGTCCAGGGCGATTCTCGCCGCTTTTTTGAGATAGGTGCGGGCGGTGTTGCCGATGAGCGGAATGTGGTCCACCAGGGAGATGATGGCGTTCTTGGCATCATTGAAGGCATTGACCACGCCGTCATAAATCGCCTTCAGCAGGCCGAAGAACTCATCCCAGAAGCCCGGATCGGACTGCTCGTAATGAAAGCTGGCGTATTGCGGCAACATCTCATCCAGTTTGGCCTGATACTGCTCGCGCGTCCAGTGATACTTCTTGATGTGTTCGTGATAAGGCAACAGGAAGTCTCCCGTCACTTCGTTGCGGATGTTGAAGGTCATTTCCTCGGCCTGAATGCGCCGCGTGACTTCGAAGTATTCGTTGGCTTTCGGGTGCTGCCACCGGGGAGGCATGTAACACACGAAGCTCACATAGGGAATGTCCGACCTGACGGTCACGGTTTGGACGTCGTATTCAAATTTGCTCTTTGCCCGGTAGGCCACCGTCAGCGTTTCGGACACATAGGGAAGCAGAATCGAAGGGTTTGACTCCATCGGCACATAGAACACGCCGCGCACATAATAGTAAACGCCGCCCATGGCCTCAAGCTCTTCCATGGGGGGAACGAACTTCTCAAACTCGATGCCGTGGTCATCGGGCGTCAGGTAGCTCAAACCCAGTTTGGGCCATTGGATGATGTACGGCGCGGTGTCCACTTCCCTGTAGACCAGCCCTTTGGGTTCGACAAGGTTGGACATGCCCTCTCCGAAAGGCGAAGTCGCCACCTGCAGTTCGATTTTGACGGCTCTTTGGATGATATCCTCCGCTTTCGGGCTGTTTTCGCCGGTAAAGAGCACGGCTTCAGAGCCGTGTTTGGGGTCGGTGTCGTAAATGTCGGGGTAAATGCGCTCCCATTTGAAGGTATAGGGTTGTATCTGGGGCATGTTGAGATAGATGCAAATGTCCGACTCCAGCGCAACCCTGTTCTGATCGACAACGTACTCCGGCCTGCCGTAGGTGAAGTGCACGCCGCGGCCGGGGTCGCCGATGCAGTTGCCCTTTTCGTCCAGCGCCACCACGCGCGCATAGAAGTTATAAAGACCCTTTTTGGGCATGAACGGCAGATCCTCGTTCCGCTCGCCGTCGGGTTTGGCCATTTCTTCGCACAGCGCGTTTAAGTCGATGGAAAACTCACCGCCCGCAGCGTCCAGTTCCCCGGCGGCGAGAATACCCGGTTCATTGCCGAACACTTCCCTCGTTCCCCAAAAAGGAATGCGGGAAAGCTGCCAGATGAGTTTGCTCGCGTTTTCTGCGCTGTTTTCGGCGTTGAACCACACCGGAAGGCCGGATTCGTTCGAGATGTGCAATCCGGGCATGTCGCTGACGTACTGCACCTGCGGATCCACATAGTCAAATACGGGTTCGGGCAAAGGTTCGGGCGCGGGTGTGGGCTTGGGCGTGGAAGTCGGTTTGGGCGTGGAAGACGGCTTGGGTGTGGGCGCCGGCGTTGCGGCGGGGCGCTTTTCCAGAGCGAACGCATTGGTATCAGCAGAAATCCTTCTGCCCTGCAGCATCGTCACCCGAAGCACGCACCGGCTGGAGGGCGAATCGGGGAAGGTGACCTCGTATTCCTGCTCTGGAATGTCTGTCGCGAGTTCTGTGAAGGTGCTGCCGCCGTCCGTACTGAGGGAAACGGCAAAAGCGGTGGCGACATCGCCGTTGTATATCCACTTTAGCTGATATTTGCCGCTTACATACTGGGGGCTTTTCACGTTCGGGTCCGGAATGTAAAGCATCTGGCCTTGCGGCGCCGGTGTTTGCGGAATGATCTGCAGCCCGCCGGGCGGCAGCGTCTGGACGGGGGGCATGGTTTGGAT
>JBMNTW010000049.1:0-10624 GCA_050945935.1 Christensenellales bacterium | reverse complement strand
GGCGCGGTGTTCCTTTCTCTTTCCGCACTGGAGGAAATCGTTCTTCGGAACGCCCGTTCCAACACCAAAGTGCGGGACTGCCGGTGCGAACTGCTCCCCCAAGAAGGCAGCGTCAGCGTTCGCATCGTGGCGAGCCTTACGCCGGACGCCAACATTCCCGAAATTTCCGCCGCCGTGCAGGACGTGATTAAAACCAACATCGAGCTGATGTGCGGCATCGCCGTTACGGAGGTTCAGTTCGTGGTGGACACGGCGGACCCGTCCGCAAACCTTCCCCTTGGCGAGCCGAGAGTCCGCGTTCAGTAAGGGGGTGCCTTCTTGAAAGAAAAACTGATGGAGTTCTTCAAAGCCCATCCCTACGCCATCACCGGCTGCGTCGTCGGCGTGCTTGCCGCGGTGTTCATGATGCTGGCGGGATTCTGGGGCACGCTGCTCATCCTGCTTTTGGGAGGGTTCGGGCTGTGGCTGGGCGCGTCCAAGGACAAGGGACGGGACGCCGCGGAGAGCATATACCGCCTTGTGAGGCGCGTGAAAGACATTTTCAGCGTACTTACCAAGCGCTGAGCGAAAGAAAACGGAGGAAGCATACCAAATGAGCAGGAAAATCGCCCGGGAGATCGCTATGAAGCTCGCCTTTGCCCGTCTTCTGGGCGGAGATGGAAACTACAGCGGATTTTTGAAACTCTCCGGGTATGAAGCCGAACCGACGGAGGACGATATGAGCTTTGCCGTGTCCGTCGTTTCCGGCGTCGAGCAGACGAAGGACGAGCTGGACCACTACATCGGCGAATGTTCCCACGGCTGGAGCGTGGACCGCATGCCGACGGTGGACCTTTGCATTTTGCGCATCGCCGCATATGAAATGATATACAGAAATACCAGCGCCGGCATCGCCATCAACGAAGCTGTGGAGCTCGCCAAGCAGTTCGGCGGCGACCGTTCACCCAACTTCGTCAACGGCGTGCTGGGCGGCATCGCCCGGGCGTATGAAAAGGGCCTGATTGTGCCCGCCGGAGATATTCCGGAGCCTGCGGGGGAGTAATATGGGCGCTTCTTCCGTTCGCGTGCTGAGCGTTACCCAGCTCAACGAATACGTGGGCGGGATGCTCGCCCACGACCCGCTGTTAAGAAACGTAAAACTGACCGGAGAGGTGTCCAACTTTCGCGTCACCGCCTCCGGGCACGCCTATTTTGCGCTGAAGGACGAGCAGAGCCTCATCCGCTGCGTGATGTTCAAGAGCGACCTGTCCCGTTTAAGCCGTCTGCCGGAGGACGGTTCCGCCGTCATCATCGGCGGCTACGTCTCCCTTTACGCAAAAGACGGGCAGTATCAGTTCTACGCGAGAACCCTGGAGCTCGCCGGCGCGGGGGAGCTCTTTTTGCGTTTTGAGCGCACCAAAAAGAAACTGGAAGAACGGGGCTGGTTCGACCCGTCCATCAAAAAACCCCTTCCGAAGATTCCCCGGACGGTGGGGGTGGTCACCTCCGCCACGGGAGCTGTTCTGCACGACATTCTAAACGTCGCCAAACGGCGCTTTCCGGGGTACGACATTCTGCTCGCGCCCGCCGCGGTGCAGGGCAGCGAGGCGCCCGCAGAACTCGCCGCGGCGATTGCCGCTTTGGACGGTGTGGACAGCGTTTCGGTCATCATCGTCGCCCGGGGCGGAGGCTCGATGGAGGATTTGTGGGCGTTTAACGACGAACGCGTCGCCAAAGCGATATACGACTGCAAAAAACCGGTGGTTTCGGCGGTGGGCCACGAAACGGACTTCACCATCGCGGACTTTGTGGCGGACCTGCGCGCCCCCACGCCTTCCGCGGCGGCGGAACTGGTCTGGCCCATGCTTTCCGAACGGCTGGATGAGCTGTATACACTTGTTTTCCGTATGGAGCGGGCGGTGCATCGAAACATCACACAGCAGCGCGCCGCCCTTGCGGAGGCCTATTCCGCCCTGCTTCCCAACGACCCCATCCGCGCCGTGGAGAGGGACATGCAAACGCTGGACCATCTCGCCGCCCGCATGATCGCGGCGGTGAAGGGGCAAAGCAGGATGTTCTGGTCGGCGCTTTCGGAATGCGGCGCGAAACTGGACGCTTCAAGCCCCCTTTCCACGATGAAACGGGGGTACGCCTATGTGGAACGGTCGGGCAAAGGGGTTGTTTCGGCGGCGGAGCTTTCGCCCGGGGCGGAAATTTCCCTCACCTTTGCGGACGGAAAAGCGCAGGCCACCGTCACCGGCCTTGAAACCCGAAAGGAGGAACGCGAATGACGCAGCAATACGAAGCTTCTCTGGCAAGGCTTCAGGAAATCGCCCAGAAGCTGGAACAGGGCGGGCTTTCCCTGGAGCAGTCCCTCAAGCTGTTTGAGGAGGGCGTGGCGCTCTACGCGTCTTGCGCCAAAGCGCTGACCGCCGCGGAAGGCAGGCTGCGCGCCCTTTCCAAACAGGCGGGACTGTCGTTTGACGCGGACGCAGCGCCGGAGGACGAAGCATGACGTTTGAGGAAATGCAAAAGGATTATGTGGACGCTGTGAACGGCGCGCTGGACGTTTACCTTGCGGACGGGCGCATTCACCCGCGTTTGGCGGAAGCCATGGCGTACAGCGTCACCGCCGGAGGCAAACGCCTTCGCGCCTGTTTGCTTCTTGCCGCCTGCGAACTGGCAGGGGGCTCTGTTCAGGAGGCGCTGCCTTTTGCCGCTGCGGTGGAGATGATCCACACCTATTCCCTGATCCACGACGACCTTCCCGCCATGGACAATGACTGCCTGCGCCGGGGCAAGCCCACCAACCATGTGGTGTTCGGCGAAGGCATGGCGATTCTTGCGGGGGACGGGCTTCTCAATTATGCGATGCAGGTTATGCTGAACGCAGCCCTTGCGGACGAAACGGGCAACGCCCTGCGCGCGGCGAACGAAATCGCGGGGCGCGCAGGCGTGTGGGGCATGATAGCAGGGCAGGCGGAGGACCTCTTAGCCGAAGGCAGAGAACCGGACGAAAAGACCCTTTACTACATCCACGCCCATAAAACGGCGGACATGCTTCTTGCTTCCTTACGGGCGGGAGGCATGATTGGCGGCGCGGACGATACTCTGATGCGCACGCTGACGGTATACGGCGAAAAGCTTGGCCTGGCTTTCCAGATTCAGGACGATTTGCTGGACCTGTTCGGAAACGAAGCGTCCCTGGGAAAGTCCATCGGAAAAGACGCAAAGCAGAGCAAACTGACTTTCCCGGCGCTGTACGGCGCGGAACGCGCCCAAAGGATGCAGGAGCAGTACTGCAAAGAGGCGGCACAGGCTCTTTCGGGCTTCAACGCGCCCTTTTTGACGGAAATGGCGGCAAGGCTCGCCAAAAGAGAACGCTGACCGGAGACTGGATTTGAATACACTCGCTATTATGACCCCTGAAAAACTCAAAAAACTGTCCCCGAAGGAGATTGACGCCCTCTGTGCCGAGATCCGCGTGAAACTGATCGACACCGTCACCGAAAACGGCGGGCATCTGGCGTCCAATCTGGGGATTGTGGAGCTGACGGTGGCGCTGCACCGCGCCTTTGACAGCCCCAGGGATAAAATTGTCTGGGATGTGGGGCATCAAAGCTACGTCCACAAGCTGCTCACCGGCAGAGAGCCGAGGTTCGACACCATACGCAAATTCGGCGGCCTTGCGGGCTTTCCCAAAAGGGAGGAAAGCGAGCACGACGCTTTCGGTGCCGGCCACAGCAGCACGTCCATTTCCGCAGCCCTCGGCATGGCCCACGCCAGGGACCTTTACGGCGAGGACTACGCCATCGTGGCGGTGATTGGTGACGGCGCCCTCACCGGCGGCATGGCATACGAAGCGCTGAACGACGCGGGCAGGCATAAAACGCCGCTCATCGTTGTTCTGAACGACAACGATATGTCCATCGCCAAAAACGTGGGCGCTCTGCAGGCGTCGCTGACGAGACTGCGCACCAGAAAAGGCTATCTGGTGCTGAAAAAGAGCATCTCCAGGCGCTGGCCCAGGCTGAAAGCCTGGCTGGTGCGGCGCAGGGCGCGGCTGAAGCACCTGTTGCTGCCCCCGACTTCCACCTTTTTTGAAGAACTGGGCTTTAAGTACCTCGGCCCCATCAACGGGCACGACGTTTCCGAGCTGGAACAGGTGTTTGAACGGGCAAAGCGCATCGAAGGGCCGGTGCTCATCCACGCGGTGACCACCAAGGGAAAAGGTTACAGGTTGGCGGAACAGAATCCGGAAAGTTTTCACGGCATCGCCCCGTTCTTTCTGGAGTCCGCGAAAAGCACCAAACAGGAAAGAACCAACAGCGCGGTGTTCGGGGAAACCCTTTGCGCGTTGGCGGAGCGTGACGAGCGCATCGTTGCCGTTACCGCCGCCATGCCCGCGGGCACGGGTTTGACGGATTTTTCAAAGAAATTTCCGAACCGATTTTTTGACGTGGGCATCGCCGAACAGCACGCCGCCACCCTTTGCGCCGGCATGGCGGCAAACGGGTTAAGACCCGTGTTTGCCGTGTACTCCAGCTTTTTCCAGCGTGCCTTCGACCAGCTGATACACGACGTTTGCATTCAAAAGCTGCCGGTGGTGTTCGCCATTGACCGTTCCGGCCCCGTGGGGGAGGACGGTCCCACCCACCACGGCGCGTATGATATCGGCTATCTCACCCTGGCGCCAAACCTTGTGGTCTGCTCCCCCGCCACTCAAAAAGAGCTTTCAGAAATGTTAAGGCTGGCATTCCGGCTGGAAAAGCCCGTTGCCATACGCTACGGCAGGGGCGCTTTGCCCGAAGGAGAGGATTGCTCCGTCACCTTCGGAAAGTGGGAACAGCTTCGCCCCCTTCAAAAGCTCACCGTCGTCGCCACCGGACGCATGGTGGAAACGGCGAAAAGGGCGGTGGACGAGCTTTCCAAAGAAGGTATCGAATGCGGTCTGTACAACGCCCGGTTCTTAAAACCGATGGACGATGAAGCCGTCGAAGCCTTGCGTGATTGCAAAGCGGTGGTGACGGTGGAGGACGGCGTGAGAGAGGGCGGCCTTGGTGAACGGCTGGCGGTAATGCTGCCGGGCATTCCCGTTACCGCTCTGACTTTACCGGAGGAGCCGTTGCCCGCCGGTACCATGGAGGAACTGATGAAACTGGCGCAGCTTGACCAGAGGGGAATCACAGAGCGCATCAAATCAGCCGCGAGGAGCATGAAATGAGCAAGGAACGATTGGACGCGGCAATGGTCGCCCGGGGGCTTTCCACAGGCAGGGAACAGGCCAAGCGCAGCGTGATGTCCGGTCTGGTTTACATTAACGGGCAGAAAGCGTCGAAGGCTTCCCAGCCGGTGGCGGAGACGGATGAAATCACCGTTCGAGGGGAAACGCAGCCCTTCGTCAGCCGGGGCGGGCTGAAGCTCCAGCGCGCGATGGAGGTGTTCCCCATCGACGTTGCCGGCAAGGTCTGTTTGGATGTGGGCGCGTCCACCGGCGGGTTTACCGACTGTCTGCTTACCCACGGGGCGAAGAAGGTCTACGCCATCGACGTGGGCTACGGTCAGCTGGACTGGAAACTCCGGCAGGACGAGCGCGTCGTCGTCATGGAGCGCACCAACGCCAGAAATATGGAGCCTTCATGGTTTGAGGAAAAAGCTGAGTTCGCCTGCATGGACGTGTCCTTCATCTCCATACGGCTGATTCTGCCCGCGCTGCTTGCATGTTTGCAGGAAGGCTCCCAGGTCGTCGCCCTCATCAAGCCCCAGTTTGAAGCCGGACGGGATAAGGTAGGAAAAAAGGGCGTCGTTCGGGACCCTGCGGTACATGAGGAGGTCATCCTCTCCATTATGGATTTTGTGCGAAAAACCGGCTACTCCATACTGGGTCTGGACCACTCGCCCATCAAAGGTCCTGAAGGGAACGTGGAGTTTTTGATCCACCTTCAGACTGGTGCAGGCGCAGGCCTTGACCCGGCGGAGGACGAGGCGACGGCGCAGAAAGTGCTTCGGATGACAGGGGCGTACTTCGATACCAAACCGGAATGAACGGCGGAAACGTTTTTGGTGTGATTTGGCACATGGCGCGGGCGAAAGCCTGCGTCTTTTTGCATGAAATAGTGCATAAAAATGCTAATTTCGCTTTGTATACAATTGCTTTTTGTGTATAATGGTAATGAAAATACAGCGGAGGGTTTGACTATGCGTAGAATCGGGGTCCATGCAAACCCGAAAAAGCCTGCGGCGCTCGCCATCGCGCAACGGCTGGAGGCGCAGGCAAAGGAGAGGGGGGCCGAAGCCCTTTTCCTCGGCGAAACGGCAGGGTCTCTGCATAAAATGCAGGCAGACGTGACGGATGTGGAATGCATCGTCGCCGTCGGCGGGGACGGTACCGTTCTTCGCGCGGCAGGACTGGCAGCGCGGGCGAACATACCGGTCATCGGCGTCAACTTGGGCAGGCTGGGCTTTTTGAGCGAGGTGGAGCCGGAGGAGACCGGCGAATGCCTGGATAAGCTGATCGAAAACAGCTTTACCATCGAGTCCCGCATGATGCTTCGCGGCGAGATGGACGGTCCGGAGCCCGGCAGCTGGCTCGCGCTGAACGACATTGTGGTCTTCAAGGGCGACCCGGGCAGGCTGACGGAAATCGAAGTTTCCGTCAACGGTCAGGTGGCGGACAGATACCCCTGTGACGGTGTGGTCATTGCCACGGCAACGGGGTCCACCGCGTATTCCCTGTCCGCCGGCGGCCCCATCATGCTGCCTTCCGCCGGGGGGATCTTAATCACACCCCTTTCGCCCCATAAAATCGGGCCGCGCCCCACGCTCATCGGCGAGAACGACGAAGTCAGTGTGCGCACCTTCGGGAAGAACGGATTCTGCTCCATCTCGTGTGACGGTCAGAGCGGCTATCCCCGCTTTCTTCCGGGCACTTCCCTGAAGGTCAAAAGAGCCGCGGAAACCACCCGTCTGATTCGCCTCAAGCCCTACAAGTTCTTTGATTTGATTAAGCAGAAGCTTTACTGATTTGAATTTTCGCAAGGAGGAAGCCATGAAAACCGCCAGACACGCCATGGTGCTCGACATCATATCGAAGTACAACATCGAAACCCAGGACGAGTTGGCCGAACACCTGCGCCGCAACGGCTTTGACGTGACCCAGGCCACCGTTTCCAGAGACATTAAGGAGCTTAGGCTCATCAAAGTCCTGGGGGAAGGGGGAACGTACAAGTACGCCACGGTGGACAAGGCGGAGTCCGGTCTGGTGGACCGCTTCATGCGCATGTTCGCCCATTCGGTCATCAGCATCAGTTCCACCGGAACGCTGGTGGTGTTAAAGACCCTTGCCGGCAGCGCCAACGCCGCGGCGGAAGCGGTGGATTCCCTGCGCTGGCCGGAGATTCTCGGCTCCATCGCGGGGGACAATACGATTTTCGTGGCTGTCCGCAGCGAGGAGGACGTTCCCCAGGTGGTGGAAAAGTTCCGCTCGATGATGAAATAAGCCGGTGCAAACCTGCAGTATGCAGCATGATCCCGTAAACCGGCAGACAGGTGGCAGATAGATGCTTCGTTCGCTTCACATTGAAAACATCGCGCTCATCGACCGGCTGGACCTCGACATGCCCGAGGGGATGGTGGTCCTGACCGGCGAAACCGGCGCGGGCAAGTCCATTATCATCGATTCCGTCAGCCTGCTGCTGGGCGGCAGGGCGGATCGGGACCTCATCAAGTCCGGCGCGGAAAAAGCCGTTGCGGAAGGCCTTTTTGATTTGGACGAGCGCGTCATGCCGCTGCTTGCCGAACTCGGCATTCCCGCGGAGGACGGCGAACTGGTGCTTTCCCGTGAGCTTTCCCTTTCCGGGCGGAACACCTGCCGCATCAACGGCCGCATCGTGCCCCTTTCCACATTGCGGACGGTGGGCGCATCACTGGTGGACATTCACGGCCAGCACGACCATCAGTCCCTTCTCGACCCTGAAAAACACTTGGACTTTCTGGACGGTTTCGCCGCGAAGGAGCTTTCTTCCCTCAAAGAGGAAGTGGCGAAACGCTTCGCCAAATGGAAGGAAGTGACCGAAGCGGTCAAGGCCGGCGCCGGCAGCGAAGCGGAGCTTGCCCGGAGGGAGGATATGCTGCGCTTCCAGGTGGAGGAAATCGCTTCTTTGAACCCCGTTTCCGGCGAGGAAGAGGAACTGCTGGAGGAAAGCAGGCTGCTTTCCAGGGCGGAGGACATTAAGTTCGCGCTTTCCGCTGCTGTCAGTCTGCTCAACGGCGGGGAGGAGGACGAGCGGGGCGCACTGGCGCTTTTGCAACTCGCCGTGGACAGGCTTTCAGACATTGCGGGAATCTCGCAAAAGTACGCGGATTTGAAAGAACGGCTGAACGACGCCTGCTACGCCGTGGAGGACGTTACCATCGAGCTGCGCTCCCTTAGGGAGGACGTTCCGGACGACCGCTACCGGCTGGAGGAGGTCAACGCCCGGCTGGACAGGCTCTATCAGCTCAAGCGCAAGTACGGCAGCACTGTGGACGAGGTCATCGCCTATCAAAAACAGGCGGAAAAAGAGCTGCTGGAAATGGAAGACAAGCGCGCCTTTTTGGAAAAGGGCGAAGCGGAAATCGCAAGGCTCAAGCAGGAGCTGTACGAAAGCTGCAAGGCGCTCTCCCTCACCCGCAGAAAGGCGGCAAAGGAGCTGGAAGCCGCCATTTTGAAAGAAATGGCGCAGCTCGGCATGGAGAAGGCGGCGTTTGAGATCAAATTCAACGAACTGGCGGACATGGGCCACGTCCGCCTGACCGAAAACGGGATGGACAGCGCGGAAATGCTGCTTTCCACCAACCCCGGCGAGCCGGTCAGGCCGCTTCACAAAGTGGCTTCCGGCGGCGAGCTTTCGCGCATCATGCTGGCGTTCAAGTCCATCGAATGCGGCGTGTTTGACCGTGCCTGCATGATATTCGACGAGATCGACACCGGCATTTCGGGAAGAATCTCCACCGTGGTGGGCGAAAAAATGCGCGCGCTGTCTGCGGGCAGGCAGGTGCTGTGCGTCACCCACTCCGCGCAAATCGCGGCGATGGCAAACCGCCATCTGCTCATCGAAAAAATGGAAAAAAACGGCAGGGCGGTCACCTCTGTTCGTGCATTAACAATGGAAGAGCGGGAATTGGAACTCGCCCGCATCATCAGCGGCGCACAGCCCGGAAAATCGGCGCTTGCCCACGCAAAAGAACTGTTGAAAACGGCGGGACGCTAATCCTTGCCAACATAAATCAACGCGGCCTTCGGAAAACTAGTGCTTGTTGGCGCAAACGCGCCGAATCAGTTTTTCGGGGGTCGCTGTTTTGAAAAAACTGTATTTTGCCGCGCGCTTCGCGGTGTTTCTCTCTTTGTGCCTGGTGCTCACGCTGGGCTATTTTTCTCCCGCGGTGCGCGCGGTTTTTACGTTGCCGGACACCATTTACATCAGCACCGAAAGCGAAAAGGTCCTGCCAGGACTAAGCCGCGACAATATCACCATCAGCGGCGGGGCGGCGCAGGTGCGCCAAAGCGGCGACGAATCCATCAAGGACGTTGCCGGCGTTCGCGTGCAAAGTGCGCAGGCGGGCAGTTCCACCGCCACCCTTTCCATACTGGGCATACCCGTGCGCACCGTGGAACTGCGTGCCGCGGGGGAACATGTGCTGATTCCCGGCGGTCAGGCGGTGGGCATCCGTTTGCTCATGCGCGGCGTTCTGGTGGTGGGAACCACCAGCGTTCGCGCCGCCGCGGGGGAACTGCAAAGCCCGGCAAAGGCGGCGGGGCTGACACCCGGTGACATCATTCTGGAAGTCAACGGCGTGGAGGTGCAGGATTCCAACCATCTGGGAGAGTTGGTCTCCGCCTCGTCGGGTCAGGTGACTTTAACGGTGGAGCGCAACGGCCGCAGGCAGACGGTGACGGCACAGCCCGAAACCGACGTGAACGACGGTCAGAAGAAGCTCGGCATCTGGGCAAGGGACAGCACCGCCGGCGTGGGGACCATCACCTACTATGACCCGTCGAACTATTCCTTCGGCGCGCTGGGCCACCCGATCACCGATGTGGACACCGGCGGGCTGCTGCCCGTCAAGCAGGGCGAAATCGTGGACGCCGAGATTATCGGCATCGTCAAGGGTGAACGGGGCACGCCCGGCGAGCTGAAGGGGATGTTTTCCTCTAACCGGGGCAAGGGCAGAATCAACATCAACACCGAGTACGGCGTGTTTGGAGTCACCAACGCCATACCCATCAACCCCATTTACCCCAACGGCGTGGAAATCGGCACCAGAACGGAGGTCCGGACCGGTGAAGCCCAGATTCTTTCCACCATTGACGGCAATGGCATTCAGGTTTTTTCCTGTAATGTCATCCGCATCAACACCCAGAACAGCCCCGGCTCCAGAGGCATGGTGGTAGAAATCACCGACTCACGCCTACTGCAGAAAACCGGCGGCATTGTTCAGGGCATGAGCGGCAGCCCCATCATCCAAAACGGGAAGCTCATCGGCGCCATCACCCATGTGTTTGTCAACGACCCGACGAAGGGCTACGCCATGTACATCGAATGGATGCTCCAGAACACCGAAAACGCCGCAGCTGCCGCATGAGTTAAAATATAATTAATATTTG
>JBMNTW010000048.1:0-10833 GCA_050945935.1 Christensenellales bacterium | reverse complement strand
AAAGGTCTTTCGGACGAGGAGTCCTTGACCATGGCTTCGAACTTCGGCATCGCATTTGACGAAATCACCCTGCACGAGCCCGACCTGATGCACGCGCACCTCGGTGTGGTGCTGGCAAAAGAGGTCTTTTTAATCGACGACGAGCAGGTGCTTTCCGCCATCCGCTGGCACACCACCGGCAGGGCAGATATGACCCTTCTTGAAAAGATCATCTTCATCGCGGACGCCATCGAGCCGAACCGGGATTACGAAGGGGTGCAGGAACTGCGAAAGCTTGTGTTTGAGGATCTAAGCAAAGCGGTGCTTGCTTACGCCGACAACTCGATCCACTATATTGTCAACTCCGGACGGCTGCTGGACAGAAATACAGTTGACGCCAGGAACGATATGGTACTACAATCTTATAAGAACCAAAACAAAACGGAGGACTGAATATGACGGATGAAATTGCCCGCAACGCGGACCGTATCTGTGACGTGCTTTATAATAAAAAGGCAGAGGACATTCTGAAAATCTTTATCGGTGATAAGAGCATTCTCGCGGATTATTTCGTGGTCTGCAGCGGTCGCAATACCCAGCAGGTGAAAGCCCTTGCCGACGAACTGGAAGAAAAGCTGATTCCCGAAGGCCTTGTGCCCAAGCGCAAGGAAGGCTACCAGGAATGCCGCTGGATCGTGTTGGACTACGGCGATATTCTGGTGCACATCTTCCATCCCGAAGAGCGCGTGTATTACAATCTGGAACGCCTCTGGACGGACGGCACCAACACCGTGGATTACAGCGCCCTGCGCGACAGCGAGCTGGAAGAAGCGGCAAAGAACCGGCAGTAAGCATTGAGGTTTTAAGCTTCACGTTTCATAAACCCCCGGGCAAGCGCCCGGGGGCTTTGGTTTTTTGGAATCCTTTGGGCATACTAGCACCATGTGGGCATTTTTCATCGCTGTGGTGCTGTTGTTATTTGCGCTCTCCCGCGTCAGGATTGTGATTTTCGCCGAATATGCCGGCGGAAGGCTGATTCTGAAGCTGTCCTTGGGCTTGGCTTTCGGGCTGATACCGCTGTACGCCAAAGCGGAATACGCCCACGGACGGGTGCATTACTCCCTGCCC
This sequence comes from Christensenellales bacterium, assembly GCA_050945935.1. GTDB lineage: Bacteria > Bacillota > Clostridia > Christensenellales > CALWSW01 > CALNBC01. The sequence continues at coordinate 9,726 of JBMNTW010000048.1, read as the reverse complement.
TGGATCGAAGTGGAAGAGTCCCTGGAGCGCTTTATGGATGACATTAAAAATGCAAAAAGCACCATCGAGAACGGAAAAATCCGCCTTCCCGTCCGGCGCATTCTCGCCCGCTCGCATCTCGCCAAGTTTAAGCTGAAAAGCACCATCGGCGTGCAAAATGCAGCTGCCTGTGCGCTGCTTTGCGGGCTGTTTCAGGGGATTGTTTACGCGCTTCTTGCTCCCTTGAAATGGAAAGAAGGCTCTTATCCCGTTGTCGATGTTATCCCTGCGTTCAACAGGAACGAGTTTTCCCTCAAACTGGAAGGTATCGCCTGGTTTGTGCCGGCGCAAATTATCTTTGAAGGAAATCGCAAAGCTTCCTTTAATGCATCGGCAGGAGGATAATAACAATGGCATGTCCGCATCCGATAGAAAATATAATGCGAACAACGATGGAACAACTCAAGGAAATGGTGGACATCAACACCATTGTGGGGGATCCGGTGATGGCGTCGGACGGAACGATGATCATCCCGATTTCCAGAGTTGCAACAGGGTTTGTGTCCGGCGGCGGTGAGTACTGCACCGGTCAAGGTAAAAAGCAGAAAGACGACGCCGGTAACGCCCAGGACTGCCGGTTTCCCTTCGCGGGGGCTTCCGCGGCGGGGATCTCGCTGACGCCGATGTCCTTTGTGGTAGTCGGGAACGGGTCCGTCAAGGTGGTGCCCGCCCAGTACAATTGCACGGTGGACAGGATTATCGAAATGCTGCCCCGGGCAATGGAGGAGATTCAAAAGCTGGCCGAAAAGCTCACCGGCTGCAAGAAGAAGTACCAAGTGGACCAGCCTATCTTCGACGACTAGTACAGCTTGAAAATGCGGCCGCATAAAATTATGCGACCGCTGTTTTATTGTGGGAGGAAAAGCATGAAAAAACTCAGGGCCTTCGGGGCGGTTTTTTTGGTCGTTTTGGCGTTTGCGTCCGGTTCCGCGCGGGCGGAAAAAATCGCGGGCGTGCATTCTTCCGCCAGTTCTCTGGTGGAGGTGGAATCCCAAAGAGTGCTGTACAGCGAAAACGGCGATAAAAAGCTCCCCATGGCAAGCACAACAAAGATCATGACCGCCCTTGTCGCCATCGAGAAGGGCAATCTTTCAGACACGGTCACCATCACGAAGGAGGCTTCCGGCGTGGAGGGCTCCTCAATCTACCTGGAAGTGGGGGAAACCCTGACCCTGGAAGAACTGCTATACGGCCTGATGCTTCATTCGGGGAACGACGCCGCCATGGCGATTGCCATCCACGTTGGGGGCAGCGTTTCCAGCTTTTGCGAGATGATGAATCAGAAAGCAAGAGAGCTGGGGGCACACAACACCAACTTCGTCAACCCCCACGGCCTTCCCGCCAGCAATCATTACACCACGGCGAACGACCTTGCCCTCATCGCTGCCGCGGCGATGCGCAACGAGCAGTTTCGAAACATCGTCGGAACGACTTCAAAAACCATCCCCCACGACGGGCGCTCCTGGGACAGGGCCTTGAACAACAAGAACAAGCTTCTTTACTCCTACAACGGCGCCAACGGCATCAAGACCGGCTACACCAAAGCAGCCGGAAGATGCCTGGTGGGGAGCGCCTGTCGGGACGGGATGCAGCTGGTTTCGGTGGTGCTGAACTGCTCGGACATCTATAACGATACCGCCGCCATACTCGACTATGGCTTCGCCAACTTTGCCCGCCACACCATACTGGCCAAAAACGCAGTGCTGGGCGAAGTAACCGTAAAAAACGGCATCGAAGAGGCATTGGAAGCGCGTGCCAAAGATGATATAGTATTGACGTTAACAGAGGAAGAAGCGAGTCGGGTTCAGGTGGTGGCAAAGCTTCTTGCGTCGGTGGATGCGCCGGTGGAAGAGGGCGATTACCTGGGAACTGCGGAAGTCTGGCTGGACGATGCGATGATTGCCGCCACGGATCTGGTGGCAACGGTTTCGGTCCGGGAAAAGTCCTTCCTCGATTATCTGAATATCGTCTTTGGACACTGGCTGCTGTAAAGTAGCCAGAAAGGCTGTTTGATGAGACTGCAAAAGTATCTTGCGGAGGCGGGCGTCGCTTCCCGAAGGAAGTGCGAGGAATACATTCAGGCGGGCAGAGTGACCGTCAACGGCAGCGTGGTCACCGAGCTTGGAACCAAGGTTGAGGAGGGCGACGAGGTCTGCTTTGACGGAAAGCCTCTGAAAATCGAAAAGAAGGTGTGCATTCTGTTTTACAAGCCATCCCAGGTGATGTGCACCAGCAGCGACCCCCAGGGAAGGCCCACGGTGCTGGACTACTTCAAGGAGTTGGGATTAAGGCTGTATACGGTGGGCAGGCTGGATTACGACACCGAAGGCCTGATTCTTGTCACCAACGACGGCGAACTTGCCAACAGCCTCGCCCACCCCAGCCACGAGGTGGAAAAAACCTATTATGTGGTCTGCCGGGGAAAACTCGGCAAAGAAGCGATTCAAAAGCTTCGGGAAGGGGTTGAAATCGACGGCAAGCGCACCGCTCCCGCGAAGGTGAAGATCGTTTCCTCCAACGAACGGAACACCCGTATGTACATCACCATCCACGAAGGAAGAAACCGTCAGGTGCGAAAGATGTGCTACGCCGTGGGGCACGATGTCACCTTTTTGCGCAGGGAAAGCGAGGGCGGGCTGAACCTGGAAGGTCTGAACCCCGGCGAATGGCGCTACCTCACCCAGCAGGAGATTCACGCCCTGTTATCGTCCGCACGAACGGGAAAACGCACCGGTTGAGTTTAGGAGTGCTTTAGAATGCTGTCCGAACGGCTGAAAAAGGCATTGATCATCGCCGGATCGATTGTTATCGCGGTTTGCTTTGTGTGCATTTTGCTTTTGTCCCACGCCCTTTCAATGGAGAAGGACAAGCAGCCCGCCGGCGTGATGCAGGATTTGACCATTCCCGTCGCTCTGCCTTCGGCAACCCTCAACCTGCTTCCGGAACCGGATAAAAACAGCGAACCGCTTCTTACCTTTGCTGTCCTGGGTGGTTCGGCAGACAAGACCGGAAAAGGGGAAAAGTTCAACGAACCCGCCCTGCGAAGCGCGCTTTCGGGCATCAAGGAAGGATGTACCGCGCAGTTTGCAGTGGTGCTGGGGGATATCGCCACCGGTTCGGTGCTTTATGAAAACGCCAAGGCCAACCTGAACGCGTGGCTGAAGGTGGCGACGGAGTATTTCCCGAAAAGCTTTTTTTACCCCTGTTTCGGGCTTCAGGAAAGCGCCCACAAAAGCAGAAACAAGATTTTGACCGAGCAGGACGATCGCACGGACCCCAAAAACACCGAAAAGGTCGAGAAGGACTATAAAATCTCTATGTTTTCCAAAGTGTTTGACGATTTCGAAATCAGCGGCCTGTGCCACAGTGTTTACGGGCGAACGGCTTATTACATCCGGCGCGAAAACTGCAACTTCATTGTTCTGAACACCAAGTGGTACGATCAGATGGACCGCGTTTCAGACACTGTTCGTGAATGGGTGGAAAACATTGCCAAAAATGGCGCGGATTTCAACATCATCTTCCTGTATGGCACACCGTTTCCCACGTTCTCCGTCGGGATGGAGATGGACGCACCCTATTCGACCACCACGGACGATTTTTCAGGAAAGTCCAACAAAGCGTACAGGGACGCCTTCTGGAGCATGGTGGACAAGCTCCCCGGCGCCGTCGTGTTCTGCGGCTCCGAACAGCTTTACGCGCGAAAGACCATCGACAAACGGTACGGAGACTATTTGTCAAATGTGTTCCAGATCAATGCCGCCGGGCTGCACGGCGCGTTTGACACGGGCGTCAACGACCCAAACGCCCTGGACGCCGGCCCCTATTACAGGGAACATTACATCATCGGGATGGTATACGAAGACCGCGTAACCTTTGAAGTCAGGGACGCGGCGGATTCCGCTTTACTGGATACGTTTTTCGTAAATGAAAAAGGCAAAAGCCCCGCCGCATAAACGCAGGGGAGAGGGCTGCAAAAACCCAAAAGCAAAAAGCAGGAGATGCCATCGTCTCCTGCTTGTTTATATGCCGGTCGATTAATACCAGTTGCCTTCCCTGCAGATCAGATAGCGCTCCTCGGCAACCTTCCAGTTGATAACGTTAAACCAGTCGTCGATATACTTCGCACGCTCATTGTAATGCTTCAAATAGTAAGCGTGCTCCCAGACGTCGATGGTAAAAATGGGGTATAGTCGGCAGGTCAGCGTGGTTTCCTGGTTGGGCGTGGTGACGATGCACAGATTCATCCGTTTGTCGCATACAAGCCATGCATAGCCGGACCCGAAAACCGAAAGCGCCGCCGCCTTGAACCTTTCCTGAAAGGAGCCAATGGTACGATACGTTTTTTCAATCGCGGCGGCAAGAGCCCCCTGGGGCAGCTGACCGGATGCCGGAGCCATCCCTTCAAAGAAAAAACGATGATTATAAACGCCTCCAGCATTGTTGGAAACCGGCGTGCACAGGGCTTCCGGCAGGCGGTAGGCGGTCTTGATCAGCTGCTCCAGCGACATCCCCTGCAAGCTCGGACAGTTCTTCAGCGTAGCGTTCAGGTTGTTAACATACGTCTGAAGATGCCTGTCGTGATGAAGATGCATGGTTTTGGTGTCAATATATGGCTCCAAAGCGTCGTATCCATACGGAAGCGGCGTGTTCTGAAATGGATAATGCTCCGCCAATCCTATCACCCCCACAAAAGAATATGCTTTGGAATGTCAATTATTAATATAAAAATACGCATTTTTGAAAAATCGGACTAAAAAGCGTTATTTGGGCGCATATTTCTGTTCTATTTTGATTTTCCATACAGATTATGGATATGCTTCCAGTTCCTTTCCGATTCTGCCTCAATTTTACTATTGCTTGTAATATTTACAGATTGAAACCAATTTGCATATGCCGTTACAATTATTAGCAAGGAGGTAGTACACATGAAAAAACTTTCGATTACCTTGGCCTTGGCACTCCTTGTTGCAAGTATTTCAACAAGCGCATTGGCCGCGCCCGTATCGGGTAGTTCATTTGAGCGCAGTGTGGTTACTTCCAATTCCAACTGCACACCTTCTTCGCTCGTTTCCGTCATTGGAACGAACGTCAATGCGCTCTGCAACGGTTTGAATCTTTTCAACAACGCGAACAGCGTGAAAGGAATCAGCCAGGACGGCGGGATTTTGAAGATCCTGCAGAGCTGCAATCTGTCTGACGAAGTTTTGAACTCTTTCGGATTGTGCGATACCAACTCGGCCCCCAAGAACAGCGATGCGCCCATCGCAACCCCTGACGACCAGCAGCCCGCTCCAAAAGCCGAGCTGCCGGCTGCAAAAGCTGAAGAAGCTTCCAACAAGGAAGCCGAAAAAGCAGCAGAGGCTAAGGAGCAGCCCGCCGAAACTGCTGTGGAGCTTCCGAAGGAAACCGCAAAAGCAGAAGAAGCTAAGGAACAGCCTGCCGAATCAGCTGCTGCGGAGCTCCCGAAGGAAAACGTAAACGCTGCGGCAGCGAACTCTGTTCAGTCCGCAAACGATTACGTAAACAGCCTGCTGGAGAAGTACGGCATCACAAACGCAAAGGTTGTGGCGCTGTTCCAGAACTGCTACGGCAACACAGTCGTTACGCCTGTGCCTTCGGCAACGCCTGTGCCCACTGCGAAGCCGACACCGGCTCCCACGGCGAAGCCGACGCCTGCTCCCACCGCGAAGCCGACGCCTGCTCCCACGGCGAAGCCGACACCGGCTCCCACCGCGAAGCCGACGCCTGCTCCCACGGCGAAGCCGACACCTGCTCCTACCGCGACCCCTGCGCCTACGACCAAACCTTCCGGCAGTGCCGACAACCTGGCGTATGAAAAGGAAGTCGTGGAACTGGTGAACCAGCAGCGTGCCGCGAACGGACTGGCTCCGCTCACGCTGAGCAGCGAGCTTTCCAACGTCGCCCGGGCTAAGTCCCAGGATATGCACGACAAGCGCTACTTCTCGCACACCAGCCCCACCTACGGCTCTCCCTTCGACATGATGAAGGCCTTCGGTATCAGCTACAGGACCGCCGGTGAGAATATCGCCCAGGGCTACTCCACGCCTTCTGCCGTAGTCAACGCCTGGATGAACTCCCCCGGACACAGGGCCAACATCCTGAACAGCTCCTACACCAAGATCGGCGTAGGCTATGTGAAGGACGGTCATTACTGGACCCAGCACTTTATCGGCTGAACGTACCGATAAGCAGATGCGCCCCCTTAAAGGGGCGCATTTTTGCATATCCAATGCTGTCTTTTACTTCTTGCTTGTGGGTGCAGGTTTTGAATTTCCCTTTGACCAACGCCGCAAGTGCTATACATTGGCTAAACCCGTCGGACGGAACAAAAAAAGGAAGGGATAAATGTGTTTTTGTCGTTTTCAAAACATAAGCGAAGAAACGTCAGCTGCATCATTGAATGGATATAAAAAACCCTGCTCTGCGTGATGCTGGTGTCTACTCACGCAGCCTGAATATTGGATCCATAATGCTGTTTCTCGCCATTCGGCGAACGCCGCAGTCGCATATTTTTTAGGGCACCTCTGAACCTGTTTTTGCGCTGCATATCCAAGATGACCGGTACATTCGAATCAGAAGCAATGCGGACGGATTGAGGCTGCCATAAGCGCGGCACTTCGACTGCGCTTAAAAGCACTGGGTCATCTTATCTATTGCGCAATCGTGTAATATAAGCAAATGCAGCATGTTTGCAGGACGGGTTTTCTGCCGGTATGCATTCCCTGAAGCCCGTCAGCTTCGTCTGGCGGATTTGGATAGGGGAGGGAGGCCTTCATTACACACAACATTACATGTTCATCTAAAAATATTTGCGAAAAACGCAAGAATCGATGTCCACCCAGTAATACATATAACGAAAATGCCCGAAATCTCACGAGAGACAAGAAAAAAGCCTCGAACATCGAGGCTTTTTAATTGGTGCGGGAAACAGGACTTGAACCTGCATGAAGGAACCTTCACACGGACCTGAACCGTGCGCGTCTGCCAATTCCGCCATTCCCGCATTTGGTGGATGGGGGTGGATTCGAACCACCGAAGTCACTGACGGCAGATTTACAGTCTGCTCCCTTTGGCCACTCGGGAACCCATCCATGTGATTAAGTTTTGAAGGTGGAGCTGGTGATGGGACTCGAACCCGCAACCTGCTGATTACAAATCAGCTGCTCTGCCAATTGAGCTACACCAGCGAATGGTGCCTCAGAGTGGAGTCGAACCACCGACACAGGGATTTTCAGTCCCTTGCTCTACCAGCTGAGCTACCGAGGCAAGGATGACAGAGCAAAGGGGGATAAAATGGCGACCCGGAAGGGGCTCGAACCCTCGGCCTCTAGCGTGACAGGCTAGCGCTCTAACCGACTGAGCTACCGGGCCATAATTAATTGATTGTGGTGGGCCTTCAGGGACTCGAACCCCGGACCGATCGGTTATGAGCCGACTGCTCTGACCAACTGAGCTAAAGGCCCGAGCCGCACTGCCTTGTTGGAAGAAAAAAGAGTGGTGACCCCTAGGAGACTCGAACTCCTGTTACCGCCGTGAAAGGGCGGTGTCTTAACCGCTTGACCAAGGGGCCACGATTTAATTACGCTTGGTCGGGGTGACAGGATTTGAACCTGCGGCCCCATGCTCCCAAAGCACGTGCGCTACCATCTGCGCCACACCCCGGCGACGCACCGGACTCGGCTTTTCTCAGGTGTCTGCCGCCCGGCGACGTTTAATAATATAGCACGTACCCCAAGCACCTGTCAACCATAAATTTGACGAAAATTTCTGCCCGTCATTTCTTCCACAAACCCCCGCAGTTGAATAATCCGTTCCTTTATGGTACATTAAACTCAGCACAAATGCCAAGAGGATATTATATGAAGCAACACACCGACCTTAACATTCCACAAGAGGAAATCGCCCGGCAAAACGGCTTTCTACGGCTGTTGAAGGAATATACCGATCAGCGTGAAGTCAGTATCAAAGGGCGGCCCAGGGCACTGATTCACACCTACGGCTGCCAGATGAACGTACACGACTCTGAAAAGCTCCGGGGAATGCTGGACGAAGCGGGTTTTCTTACCGCCGAGTCCGAAGAAGATGCCGATCTCGTCCTGTTCAACACCTGCTGTGTGCGGGACCATGCCGAAACCCGCGTTTACGGAAACGTGGGCCATCTGGGGAAGATCAAGAAGGACCGGCCGGACCTTTTAATAGGCGTCTGCGGCTGCATGATGCAGCAGCAGGAAACCGCAAAAGCCCTTTACGCCCGATTCCCCTTCGTTGATATGGTGTTCGGAACCCACGCCCTGCATACGTTCCCGGAGATTTTGTATCACGCCGTCGTCGAAAAAACCCGCACGATGGACATCCGCGAAAGCGACGGAACCGTTCCCGAGCATCTGCCCGTGCGGCGCGAGCCCGGAAAATCCGCCTTCGTGACGATTATGTACGGCTGCAACAACTTCTGCACCTATTGCGTCGTACCCTATGTGCGCGGTCGCGAGCGCAGCCGCCTGCCGCAAAACATCATCAGAGAAGTCAGGGAACTGGTAGAAGATGGTTATGTCGAGGTGACCGTTCTGGGTCAGAACGTCAACTCTTACGGCAAGGATGCTGACTTTGACATGGACTTCCCCGGCCTGCTCCGCGCTCTGAATGAAATCGAAGGCCTAAAGCGCATCCGGTTCATGACTTCCCACCCGAAGGACCTTTCGGACGGTCTGATCCAAGCCCTCGCGGAGTGCAAAAAGCTCTGCAAGCACGTGCACCTGCCCGTTCAGTCGGGCAGCAACGCCGTCTTGAAAAGGATGAACCGCCGCTATACCCGGGAGGATTACTTCAACCTTTTGAACAAGCTCCGCGCCGCTGTGCCGGGAATCGAGATTTCGACGGACATCATCGTCGGCTTCCCCGGCGAAACGGAGCAGGACTTTGAAGACACCCTTGACCTCGTCCGCCGCGCGGACTTCTGCGCCGCCTTTACCTTTATGTATTCCAAGCGCAAGGGCACCCCGGCGGAAAAAATGGAAGACCAGGTGGACGACGAGGTCAAACGTGAGCGCCTGATGCGCCTGAACGCCCTTCAGGCGGAAAAGTGCGCCGAAAATAACCAGAAATACGTCGGCACGGTTCAGACCGTGCTGGTGGAAGGGTGCGACACCAGGGAAGGCTGCAACGCCTTTGGCAAGAACATGAGCTTTAAGTCGATCTACTTCCCCGGCGACGCATCCATGATTGGAACCTTCCAAAAGGTTCATGTAACAACCGCAAAAAACAACTCCCTTATGGGGCAAATCATTCAGGAGGATTAACATGGTTACAGAAAAAGCAATGGAACTCGGTCAGGCTCTGGTGGACAGCGCCGAATACAAGGCCTATCAGGAAGCAAAAACCGCTTTCGAAAACGACACTGAAGCGGTGCAGCTTCTTACCGCATACACCGAAAAGGAAAAGGAGATCACCAACAAGATTTCCACCGTCAGCATCGATCCGGAACAGTTCCGCGTCCTCACCGAAGAGCTGGAAGCCCTTCGCGTCAAGGCCACCGAAAATCCGCTCATCAGCGAGCTGACCAAGGCCCAGATCGGTTTTGACGGCGTGATGCGCATGGTGAACGACATCATCACATCCTACATCAATCCGAACGCACAGCAGTCCGGCGGCGGCTGCTCGGGCAAC
>JBMNTW010000047.1:0-10965 GCA_050945935.1 Christensenellales bacterium | reverse complement strand
CTCGCATACCTTTCCGGGGATCCATCCCCAGGTGTTGGAGTCGCCGAAGCACAGAACTGTTTTTCTCATGATACTCTCCTTGTTATGTACTTTTTCAGCGTTGTTGCACCGAAACCAATCTTGGTTACAGTATAGATGCAATTTGATATCAAAACAAGTATTTTATGTTAATATTTTTTAACGATTTTCTTGGTTTCGAGCAAAAAAGGCAGAGCAAACGCTCTGCCTGAATGCAATGTGCATTTTTATACCGCTGGTGAGAGTTTATTTACTTGTAAATGCCGTACACCCGCTTGATGTCCTGCACATAGATAATGCCATGCCCGGGCTCCTCGATTTTCAGCTTTTCCCGGATGGCGTTGACGATGGCGTCAGTGCTTTCCGTTTCAGCCAGGATGATGACGATCTCCTTCTCCGGCTCGATCTCCATGGCGAAAACCCTGCTGGTTTCATGGATGCCGGAGCCGCGGGCGTTGATGATGGTGCCGCCCTTGGAACCCGCTTTTGTGGCGGCGCTGATTACCTCTTCTGCTTTGCCCTTATCCACTATGGTGGTGATGGAATGATACATGGTGTTCTCTGCTCCCTGTTCGTGTTGTAACCCGCAGCTGTTCGGGATGCTTTTGGTGCCGTACAAGCCGCAGACAGGATAACTGAATGCTATGCCGTGGTTCGGCTTGTGGAACTCAAAGTGTTCGCTCATCTCATCGAGCAGCTTTTCTGCCCTGTCCTCAGCGGCAACCATGAAGATGACTTCTTTGCGAACGTCGGCAAGTCCGACGAAGTTCAACAAACGGTTTTTGATGGTTCCGTGCCCCAGCATTACCGTTCCGCCGGTAATCCCGTGGTTCTTGGCATATTTCAAGATCTTGCTGGCAAGTCCGTTGTTGACGATGACGCAGACCAGCTCAATCATTGCGCCCGACGGCAGGTTATTCATCCTCTGCCACTCCTTCCTTTTTGGATTTCATCTTAAAAACAAGCCCAAGGATCTGCAGTGCGATCAGCGGTGTCATGGCGACCATGGCGATCACGCCGAAACCGTCCACCAGGACGTTGGCGCCTTCCACCGCTTCAGCTACACCCTGGGCATAGGCCAGGATGAACGTGGCCGTCATCGGGCCGGACGCGACCCCGCCGGAGTCAAAGGCGATGCCCACAAACAGCTGGGGCACGAAGAAGCTCATCACAATCGAAATAATGTATCCGGGCAGCAGGTAATGCCAGAGCTGCACGCCGGGAATGACGATTCTGACGATGGACAGCGCCACCGCCAGCGCGACGCCGATGGCCAGCGAAGCCATAACCGCCTTGCGCTTGACATAACCGCTGGTCACGTCCTCAATCTGCTGGTTTAAAATATAGACCGCGGGTTCCGCCAGAATGGTGACCATGCCGAGCACGAACCCGATGAAAATCACCCAGAAGCTGCTGTCCATCGAGGCGAGCTTGTATCCCACCACGCTGCCCACTTCCATAAAGCCGGCGTTGACGCCCAGCAAAAAGATCACCAGCCCCAAAAAGGCGTACACAAAGCCGAAGAAGATCTTGCGCATGGACTCTTTGGACACCTTCAGGGACACCATGTTGAACACCAGGAAGATGACCAGCACAGGCGCGAGGGCGAGCAACACCTCCCACGCCAGGGTGGGGACCATCCGCAAAAAAGGCCCAAGCAGGGAGTCCGCCGCCGCGGCGCTTTCCGGCAGAGAACCGGTCATCCTTTCGGCGCCGGAGATGACGCTCATCATCGCCACGCCGATGATGGCACCGCTGGACGCGATGCCCACCAGGCCGAAGCTGTCGCTCTCTGATGAAGCGCTATCTTTCTTCAGCTTGGAAACACCCGCCGCCAGCGCCAGAATGAAGGGCACCGTGAGGGCACCTGTGGTGGCGCCGGAAGCGTCGAAGGAAATTGCCAGAAACTCCGGCGAAACGAAAATAGAAATCACGAGGATGATGGCATAGATGACAGCAAGCACGATGTGCAGCGGGATGTTGAACACGATTCGGCTAAGGCCGAAGGACACCATCACCGCGATGCCGACGGATACCACCATGACGATGCTCAGTTTGGTGATCTGACCGGAACTGACGGCGTCCACCTGCCCGGCAAGAATGTGTAAATCGGGTTCCGCGACGGAGATAAAAAAGCCAAGCAGCAGTCCAACGATGACGACGATCCATATCTTGTTGGACTTTGCCAGCGATCCTCCCATCATGTTGCCGATGGGGGTGATGCCGATGTCAACACCGGTGAGGAAGATCGTCAGTCCCACGATAATCAGCGCCGCGCCGATGAGGAACCGGATCATCATGTTCGGCTCGAGAGGCGTCAGCGTGAAATTCAGCACGACCACCAGCAGCGTGATCGGGAGGACGGAAAAAATGACTTCTTTAAACTTCGACTGAATCAGGCCCAAATATCTTATCCCCTTCTAGTATTATAATCAAGCAGGCACAATGCGTTCCATGACATACCCTCTATTGTTGTTGGTTCTGAATCGACTTATTGACACTCTTATCAGCATATATGATTTTTCTAAAAAAGTCAAATTATGAGGCGCAGACGCCTTCTTTTCCCGAAAACCGGACAGAAACGCGCAATAACTCGCTCTGAATCGCGCATACTGCGCATTACACACGCTCATCGCAGCGTCGCACAGTTTCGGCCGGCAATCTACGGGCGCACATAAAACGCCGCGCCCCCGCAAACGCAGAGCGCGACCGTCAACGATACATGCAGTTTTGAAAAACCGGTTTACAGCAGCGCTTCCGCCGCAAGGACTTTTTTGTAAAGCGGGTCGAACTCACAGCCGCAGCTGCCGCACTCCCTGTCCGCTTGAGCCACGGCCTGCAGCAGTTCTTCCTTGTTTTTGCCGCCGTCGAGCCACTTTTTCGCGGGTTCGGCAATGAGGTCCCAGCCGCAGCCGGCAAATTTCTCGAGGATTGCCTTCAGTTCTTCCATGGATGAGATCTCCTTTTCATAAAAGTGTGATTCGCATTCCATATTATACCATCACCCGAAAATAGAGTATACTGTTTTCAGTTTACACAAGGAGGCCTCAACGTGCTGTTTCTCTGTTATCCGAAATGTTCCACCTGCGCTGCCGCGAAAAATTGGCTGGACGAAAAGGCAGTCAGCTATACCGAGCGCAACATCAAATCCGACCCGCCCTCCATCGACGAACTGACCAAATGGCTGGCCCAAAGCGGCAGTCCGCTGAAACGCTTCTTCAATACCAGCGGCTTAAGCTACCGCGCTTTGGGTTTGAAGGACAGATTGCCCGCGATGCCGGAGGAGGAACAGCTTCGCCTGCTCGCGAGTGACGGCATGCTGGTGAAGCGGCCGATACTGGTCGGGGACGGGTTCGTGCTCGTAGGGTTCAAGCCGCAAGAATGGGAAAGCGCGCTCAAAAAGACGTAGGGCTGTCTCTCACAGAAAAAGAAAGCGAACCGGACGCTTTGGCGCCGGTTCGCTTTGGTTTTGGGGGTTAAGACGCGCTTTCGAACTGGCTGTTGTACAGTTCGGCGTAGAAGCCGCCCTTTTTCAGCAGTTCTTCGTGGCTGCCGCTTTCCACAATGTCGCCGTCCCTCATGACGAGGATGAGGTCCGCGTTCACAATGGTGGACAGGCGGTGCGCGATGACGAAGGACGTCCTTCCCGCGGTGAGCTTATCCATCGCCTTCTGGACGATGCGCTCGGTGCGGGTGTCCACGGAGCTGGTGGCTTCGTCAAGGATCAGAAGCGGCGCGTTCTGGATCATCGCCCTGGCGATGGTGATGAGCTGCTTCTGCCCTTCGGAAAGGCTGGCCTTGTCGTTCAGCACGGTGTCGTAGCCGTTGGGCAGGGTGCGGATGAAGTGGTGCAGCCCCACGGTCTTGCAGGCGGCGACGACCTGTTCATCGGTCACGCCCGGCTTGCTGTAAACGATGTTTTCTTTGATGGTGCCCTCAAACAGCCAGGTGTCCTGCAGCACCATGCCGAACTGGTCGTGCACGTTCTCTCTCGGCACTTCGTGAATCGGCACGCCGTCGATGAGAATTTCGCCGTCGTTCAGCTCGTAGAACCGCATCAGCAGGTTGACCATTGTGGTTTTGCCAGCGCCGGTGGGTCCGACGATGGCGACCTTCTGCCCGGCCCGGACTTTGGTGGAAAAGTCGTGGATGATGGTCTTTTCCGGCAGATAGCCGAAACGCACGTTTTTGAACTCCACGTCGCCCTTGATGTTTATGAGGCGCCTGGTCTTGTGCTTCTCGTCCTCCATTTCCTTTTCGGTGAGGAACTCAAACACGCGCTCGCCCGCAGCGGCGGTCCTTTGCAGGTTGTTCAGCGCCTGGGCAATCTGGCTCAAAGGCTGGGTGAACAGGCGGACATACACCATAAACGCGACGATGACGCCGAAGGAGATGGTGCCGTTCATGGCGAGCGCCGCGCCGACGACGCAGACCGAAACGTAACCCAGGTTGCCCACAAAGCCCATCAGGGGCATCATCAAGCCGGAAAGGAACTGGGACTTCCATGCGCTTTCGTACAGCTCGCCGTTGATGTTTTCGAAGGTTTCCTTCGCCTTTTTGCTGCCGTTGTACGCCTTGACCACGTTGTGGCCGTTGTAAACTTCCTCGATGTGGCCGTTGATTTCGCCCAGCGAGCTTTGCTGGCGGCCAAAGTGCTTCTGGGACTTGCCCATAATGGCGGACATCAGGAAGAATCCCACCAGGCTGGAGGCGATGGCGGTGAACGCCAGAATCCAGCTGTTGTAAATCATCATGAACAGCGTGCCGACGAGCATGGTGACCGAAGTCACCAGCGTGCTCACGCTCTGATTCATGGTCTGACCGATGGTGTCCACGTCGTTGGTGACGCGGCTGAGCACGTCGCCGTGGCTGGTGCGGTCAAAGAACTTCAGCGGCAGGCGGTTGATCTTGACGGAGATGTCCGTGCGCATCTTTTTGGTGATTCTCTGGGTCACCGTTGCCATGATGAGGCTCTGAACCAGATTGAGCACCATCGACACCGCGTAAAAAATCACCAGTATCCAGGCAACTTTTGCGATGGCCGTCATGTCGATGCTGTTGACCACGGGGATGCCGTCAATCATCATGGGCAGCCCCTTGGCGATTTCGTTGGTCAGCTCCTTGAGCTTATCCGGCCCGATGATCTGCAGCACCGTTGCCGCTGCGGAAAGAATCAGCGAAATCAGAATCGCGGGGATGTAACGGCGGCAGTATTTGACCAGCCGTTTGACCGTTTCCTTGAAGCTTTTGGGCTTTTCCACGGGGCCCATGCCGCCGCCGTGACCGCCCATGCCGCCTCCGCCGCTTCTTACTCTTTTATTTTCGTTCATATTGCAAGCTCCTCTTCGCTCAGCTGCGACATCGCAATTTCCCTGTACACTTCGCAGGACTTCAGAAGCTCCCTGTGGGTGCCCCTGCCCACGACCTTGCCCTCGTCCAGCACGACGATCTGGTCGGCGTCCATGATGGTGCCGATGCGCTGGGCCACGATGACGGTGGTAACGCCAGCCGTTTCCTTTTTCAAAACGGAGCGCAGCGTCCTGTCGGTCTTGTAGTCCAGGGCGGAAAAGCTGTCGTCAAAGATGTAGATTTCCGGTTTTCTGCAAACCGCACGGGCGATGGCGAGCCTCTGCTTCTGCCCGCCGGACACGTTGGTGCCGCCCTGGGCGATTTCGGCCTCGTACTGGCCGTCCATCTTTTCCACAAAGTCCGCACCCTGGGCGATGCGCACCGCGTTTTTAACGTCCTCTTCCGCAGGCGTGCCCCGCCCGTTGTCCCCGAAGGCGACGTTTGATTTCACAGTGCCCTTGAACAGCACCGCTTTTTGCGGCACGTAGCCGATTTTGTTGTTCAGCGCTTCCAGTTTGTAGTCCTTGACGTTGACGCCGTCGATGAGGACTTCGCCCTCTGTGGCGTCGTAAAAGCGGGGAATCAGGTTCACCAGCGTGCTCTTGCCGCTGCCCGTGGAACCGATAAAGGCGACGGTTTCGCCCTTTTTCGCCGTGAAGCTCACGTTTTGCAGCACATAGTCTGCAGCGCCGGGGTACTTGAAGCTCACGTTGTTGAACGCGATCTCGCCTTCCATGCCCGGCTTGCCCTCGTCTGCCGTACCGTCCACAATGGTGGGGGCGGTTTGCAGCACTTCGTTGATGCGGCGGGCGGACACGATGGCGCGGGGCAGCATGATGAAGGCGATAACCACCATCATGAACGCCATGATGACCTGCATGGCGTAGGAGGAGAAGACCACCATGTCCGAAAACAGGGTCAGCTTGTCCATCATCTGCGCGGCGTTGATCAAGTAGGCGCCGATCCAGTAAATCGCCAGCGAAAGACCGCTCAGCGTCAGATACATCACGGGCATCAGGACCGCCATGCTCCGGCTGGTGAACAGCTGGGTGGATGTGATTTCCTCGTTCGCTTTTTCGAACTTTTCTTCCTGATAGTTTTCGGCGTTGTACGCGCGGATGACGCGCAGGCCGGAAAGGTTCTCCATGGTGACGCGGTTCAGATTGTCCGTCAGCACCTGCATCTTTTTGAACTTGGGCATAACGAACACCATGACCACCGCCACCATCACAATCAGCACCAGCAGGGTGATGCCCGTGGCAATGGTCCATTCAAAGCCCTTGCCCGCAATTTTGTTGATCGCCCATATCGCCATGACGGGCGCCTTGATGACGACCTGCAGGCCCATGGTGATGAGCATCTGGATCTGGGTCACGTCGTTGGTGGAACGGGTAATCAGGCTCGCGGTGGAAAAGCGGCTGATTTCCTCCATGGAGAAGGAGTCCACCTTGTTGAAAAGGTCGCTGCGCAGCCTTTGGGAAAAGCCCGCGGCGATGCGGGCGGAGATGAAGCCCACCACAACGGACGCGGCAAGGCTGCCCAGGGCGCAAAGCAGCATGATGCCGCCCACGCTCCAGATTTCCGCCATTTCGCTGCCCGGCGTCTGCACCAGTTTGGTGATTTCGGACATATGCCCCGGGATTTCCAGGTCCAGCCACACCTGTGCCACGATGAACACAAGGCTTGCGGCGAACATCAGCCATTCCCTGCCGTTAAGGCGTTTCAGCATTTTGGT
This sequence comes from Christensenellales bacterium, assembly GCA_050945935.1. Classification (GTDB taxonomy): domain Bacteria; phylum Bacillota; class Clostridia; order Christensenellales; family CALWSW01; genus CALNBC01. The sequence continues at coordinate 3,863 of JBMNTW010000047.1, read as the reverse complement.
CACGTATGATTCCTCCGGTTATAAAGTTTAAAATTTCACGGCGCTTCGGCTCCGGACCTTTGCGCCGGGAACATCGGTCGGATGCGTAAGACTAGTTCCAGTCTTCCCCGAGTTTGGCCATTTTTGAGGTGATGCGCACAAGTTCTTTGGCGTCATCCTCTCCCAGCAGGCTCAGCATTTTTGCTACGTTACTTAAAAGCAGCCGCTGCTGGCACTGCGCCTGCGCTTTGCCCTCGTCCGTCAGGTCCACCAACACCCGCCTTCTGTCGCTGGGGTCGGTCCTGCGGGTGATGAGGCCTTTTTTCTCAAGATTGTTCAGCGCCGCCGCGATGCGGGCGGAACTGATGCCCATGTGGCCGCTGATCTCCCCGGGGAGGGCGGAATGGTCGTGCCGGTACAGATGCTGCAGCAGGAATGCCTCCCCCTGCAGAGAGTCCTTGAGCAGCTTGTTCGGCCTTGCTTTTTTCAAATGCATGAACTGCTCGATGAGCTGCATCGCCAGTTCCTGGTAATCCATGGTCTACCTCCTGCCGTAATAGCTAACGGTCTTTTATATTAACGGTGTTAGCTATCTGTGTCAATACAAAAGGTTCAAAAAAACCATGACAAGTTTTTGCCATGGTTTTTGGTGGTTGAACTGTCTTTTTATGTGGTTTTACGGAGTGGGCACATAGCCGGCATCGCGGATGAGTTCCTTGCCCTGGGGGGTAGAAAGCCAGTTGGCGATCTGGCGCGCCGGGGAGTCTTCCGGCTCGTTTGCGCGGACGACGGCGAAAAACTCGTTCACGAAGGGGTATTTGCCGGAAGCGATGGACTCATCCGACGGTGCAACGCCGTTGATTGCCAGAAACTTCAGTCCGGGTTTGGCGTACATGTAGTTCGCGTAGTAATACACCGAGTACCCGATGGCGTTTCCGGCGTTGTTGTATTCCGCCAGCGCTTCGATGAGCGCGCCCATTTCCGTGGGATAGAACTCCGTGGGCGCCTGCATGGGCTCTTTTCCCTTCATCAGAAGCTTCATGAACAGCGCCTGGCTGCCCGAACTGGAGGAGCGCTGGAAGGCGGCGATTTCGCTGTCTTCCCCGCCGACGGCTTTCCAGTTGGTGATTTTGCCGGTGTAAATGTCTGTCAGCTGGGAAATCGTCAGTCCGGAAACGGGGTTGCTCTCGTTGGCGATGAACACCAGCGCGTCCCTTCCGATGGGGATGAAATCGAGCGCGACGCCGCTGTTTTCAATCAGTTCCTTGGTTTCCTCCGCCGCTTCGTACACTAAAAGCAGATCCGCCGTGCCGTTGATCAGGCTTTCATAGGCGTACGGCGTGGTGGTGCAGGATGTGTGGGCCTCGGCGTCGGGCAGTTCCATGCCGGTCACCCGGGAAAGCACCGCCGCCATCAGGGGTAGGTTCGCCGTGGAGCCGTCCACGCGCGGGTACTCGTCATAGGAGAACTTGGGCGCGGTGTCCGGCGTGGGGGCGGGGGTGGGCTGCAGAATCTCCTCCTGTGGCTGAGGCGAAGGTGTTGCGGAAGGCGCCGGCGCTGCGGGCACCGTGCATGCCGCGAGCAGAACCAGCGCAACTGCGAGCGCAAGCAGAGCTGTTTTTTTCATGGCTGTTTCCCTTCTTTGGCGAAGTTAATCCTGCGCCAGGGTGTTGAAGATGGAGTAAGAGCAGATCCAGTTGCCGTTAAAGTCCATAATGCCCCAGGAGAAGCCCTTCCGCACGGCGGCCACGGCCTCGCCCACGGCGTATATGCTGTTCAGTCCCACGAGAATGCGGTTGCCGGAAGCGTCGATCAGGTCGCACAGCTGAACGTCATGCGCCATCCGGTAACCCACGAAGTACGCGGAACGCTGGGAGGGCGAATTCAGCCTGGGCTGGGCGGTGATGAAGTACTGATACTCCCCGGGTTCTATGACGTAACTGCCCATTTCAGAATCGAACAGGGCCGCGCAGCTGGTTCCATTCTCATAATCGTAGCCGCTGACGCAGCTCAAGGCGTCCCACAGGCGTTCCGAGCTGACCAGCACGCCTTCGCCAAGGTCGATTTCAAAGATTCTTCCGTTGTCCGCCAGATAGTATCTACGGGTGTCTTCCTGCGCGCCCGGCCCTTCGATGTGGGCCATGTCCGCATTGCTGCTGATGGCATAGATGGCATCTGCGCCGGAAAGCACTTTGGTGCCGGTTTTGTCGATCAGCATGGTTTCGCCTTTTGCGTCTTTCACCACCGCAAATCCCGCGGCAAAAGCGCTCGCTTCCACGAACTGGGGCTCGATCATCATGGTGCCGGCGGCGTCGATGTATCCGAACAGACCGTTCACCGCGACGGCGGCAAAGCCGTTTGAAAAAGGCTGCGCGTAGTCATACTGCAGCGGGAGAACGATGCTGCCCGTCGCGTCCGCATAGCCCCAAAGTCCGTCCACCATGACGGGAATCATTACTTCGCCGATATAGGGCGTTGAATCCACCCGGTTCACGCGCACCGTTTCAAAACTGCCGTTCCCGCCGAAGAACGCCGCCGAGCCGTCCTGCAGCACAAAAAGGCCGATGCCGCTGTCCTTGTCATACGAGCGCATGTAGGAGAAGTCCTTCAGCGTATCCAGCGGCTCCGCTTTGCCTTCGCGCAGGGCGGAAATCGAGTATAGCGTCACCACCCGGGTGTGATAGTCCATGAGCATGAACGTGTCCGCCGCGACGGAAGCGCCCGCAAAGTTGCATTTTGCGGGAAACTCCATCAGCGGTTCGCAGGTTTCGGCGTCGAGTATCGCAACTTTGTCCAAGGCATAGTCATACACGCCAAAAAGCAGGCCCGTTTCGTAATCGTCGCTCTGCACGTAGCTGAAAACAAAGTCCGTCAGCAGGTTGCCTTCCAGATCCCCCAGCGCCGCGACATAGTTCAAAGACTTTTTTCCCTCGTCACTTTCATACCTGGCAAGGTAGACGCGGTTTTTGGCAACGCGCTGAATGTAATTGTACGCACAGGGGTAGATTTCCTCGCCCGTGCTGGCGAACACGCCGCACAGTTCCCCGTCGTAGGCGATGAGCAGGTCCGGTTCCGCCCCTTCGACCACCGCGGAAGGGGTGGAAACGGGGGTGGGTGCCGGCGTCGGGGACGGGGAAGCAAGCGGGGAAGCGACGTTTCCCGCGCAGGAGGACAGCAGTAAAAGAACAAGTAATAGCGGCAGTAGTTTTTTCACGGCTGCTCATCTCGTTTCATAAGATTCCATTTTGATTCTAACACATCATGGGATAAAATGCGTAAATAAATAATTAACAATAGCAATCTCTGGAACCTACATTCCAAAACCGCAAAAAGCCCCCGAACCGGGGCTTTTTGCGGTCATTCGCAACGATTAGTCGATCAGCTCCGTCATCAGCCGCAGAGCGTCCACATAGCCTTCAAATCCCCTGCCTTTGATGGTGGCGGCGCAGGCGGAACGGACGAAAGAAACACGGCGGAACTCCTCCCGGCTGTCCGGGTCGGAGATGTGCACCTCGATTGCCGGCAGGCCCACGGCTTTCAGCGCGTCCAGCAGGGCGATGCTGGTGTGGGTGTAGGCGGCGGGGTTGATGATGATGCCGTCTACCCTGCCATAGGCACCCTGAATAGCGTCCACGATGGCGCCTTCGCTGTTGGACTGGAAGAACTCCACATCCACGCCCAGCGAATCCGCCTCGGCGCGAATCAGGTTGACCAGATCGAGATAGGTCTGCCTGCCGTAGATTTCCGGCTCGCGGATACCCAGCATGTTGATGTTCGGCCCGTTAATCACCAGTACTTTCACAAAAATCCCTCCAAATCTGCCTTGCGGTCTCCTGCGGAGAAGAGGTGTTTTCCACCGCCACGTCCCTGAAGCGCTCGTAAAG
>JBMNTW010000046.1:0-11006 GCA_050945935.1 Christensenellales bacterium | reverse complement strand
TTGCTTCTCGTGCGTACTGTGCGGACTGTCCACGGCCTTTGCCGCTTCCAACGTGACGGTGACGATCGACAACGATCAGGCGGTCATCACCTTCCCGAACGCGGAAAAGGACCTGTTTGGGGACTTCAAAAACCTCATGCCTGGCGACTCGCGCGAACAGGAAATTATCATCATCAACAACACCGGCGGGCCGATGGAGGTGTTCCTCAACGCCGAGCCCACCAGGGAGGAGGATAAAGCCTTCCTGGACCAGCTCACGATGGAGGTGTACCTCAAAGGTAACGGCGTAACGACGGACGCGCTGCTCGCCAGATATACCCCGGGATTGGAAACGGGAATTACATCTCTCGGCGCTCTGCGCGAAAAGGTTTCGCTGGGGGGGACCATCCCGGCGGGTGCCACCGCCACCTTGCTGGTGAAGCTTCTCGTCCCTACCCATCTGGGGAATGAGTTCGCCGATAGAAGTTATTTAGTGCCCTGGACCTTCACCGTGGAGGACAGGTATGTTCCGCCGGTGTCGCCACCGTCCGTCGTGATTGTGGCGCCGCCGACGCCGACGCCCACGCCGGTCCCGACCGAAGAGTTTGAACCGGAGGCTGTGCCCACCGAGATTTTTGAGGAGGATGTTCCCGCAGCGCCGCCTCAGACCGGTGATTTTGCCGTTTCCCCTGCGATGGCAGGAATCCTTGCCCTGATCGGCCTTGCGATGGCGGCGGCCGTGCTGAAAAAGGCAAAAAAAGCCTGACAACAGGACCAACAGGCATCATCATAAGAAAAAGACCAAATTGATTTGGTCTTTTTCTTTTTGCTACTATCCAATTCATCAGGGCTGTCATCCGCGGGAGAAGGCGAAAACGCCAATGAGCAGCGCGCCCTGCAAAAGGGCGAATAACGGCACCAGCCAGGGAAAGGGGGGCTTTCTGGTCTTGTGGCGAAACAGTTCCATCCCCAGATACGCGCCGATTCCGCCAAAGAAGAACGCGGTCAAAAGCAGGGTGCGTTCCCGGATGCGGCTTTTTCCTTTGCAGGCTTTGCGCTTGTCCGTCCCCATTAAAAGAAAAGCTAGGGTGGAAAAGGCGCAAACGACGATAAGAAGCGGCATTTTCACCTCCGCGGCGATCTCATAAACGGTCATCGGCGTTTTTTAGAAGGCCGCGGTTTTTGAGTTCATCCCACACGCGCTGCGCAATCGCCTGCGGGGAAAGCAGGCAGTCCGCCTCCATGCAGGGTATGACGGCGAAGTTCTCCTGCCGCCGCGCGATGGAAAGGTACCGTTCCCGCGCGCGCAGCAAAAGACCGGTTTGTGCCTCGTAAACGTCCCGCTCGCCGGCGGAAATGTAGTCCCTGGTTCCCTTTTTGTCCACATTCTTCTGGGCAAGGGCGGGGTCCACGTCCAGCAGCACATAGCAGTCCGGTTCGGGCAGGCCCAAAGTACCCTGCTCCAGTTCGTGTACCCAGTCCCAGTTGTCCGGCATGCCTTCGTCGATGGCACGGACGCTCTGGTACACCGCGTTGCTGGGGGTGAAGCGGTTCAAAAGCAGGAAGTCCGCAGCGCCGTCTTCATAGTCCTTGAAGGACTGCCAGCGGTCCAGCGCGTACCACAAACACATGGACTTGGAATCGATTTGGTCGGCGCGAAGGGTGTCTCCTTTCAGCAGGGCGCCGATCTGTTTGCCGAAAAAGCTGCCATATTCGGGAAAGGACTTGACGGAAACGGAATACCCGCAGCTTTCCAGCTTTTTTTGCAAAAGCTCCAGCTGAAGGGTCTTGCCGCTGCCGTCGATACCCTCGATGGCGATGATGGTGGTTCTGTTCAACGCGATACTCCTTCGTTTCGCCGCTTTTTCAGCGCGCGGCGGATACACTTTTTGAAGGGATTGGCCCGAATGGGTGTGTGTGGAGTCAAGATTCCGTCTTTGGGTGGTTTTTTTGCCAGTCGGGACCCAGATTGCCTTCTTTCCAGTGCCTGCGGCACAGGCCCACATAGCGGTCATTGGCGCCCAGAACGATTTGCTCTCCCACCTTGGTGACGTTGCCGTCCTCGTCAAAACGGGCGTTGTATGTGGCTTTTTTGCCGCACCAGCAGATGGTCTTGATTTCCTCGATGGTGTCCGCCCAGGCTAAAAGCCACTGGCTGCCCTCGAAGAGCTCGCCGCGAAAATCCGCCCTTAAACCGTAGGCGATGACGGGAACGCCCTCCTCATCCACGATTTCCACCAGCCGTTCCACCTGCTTTTTGGTTAAAAACTGGGCTTCGTCCACGATAACGCAGTCGTACTGCTTCACATCGCGGTCATACAGAGCGTCGAGATACTCACAAGGAGAGGAAAGCCCGCAGCGGGAGGTGACGACGCGCTCGCCGTCCCTGCTGTCCAGCTCGGGTTTGACGAGCAGCACCTTCTGGTTGCGCTCCTCGTAGTTATAGCGCACCATCAGCGCGTTGGCGCTCTTGCTGGAGCCCATCGCGCCGTATCTGAAGTATAGTTTAGCCATGATTACAGCACCTTGTTGATTTGATTTCCCGCAATCCAGGAAGATACGTTCTCAAAGGCGATTTTCGCCCGCTCCACCATGGATTCTTCGGTGGCGTAGGCGATGTGCGGCGTCACCAGCACGTTGGGAGCATTCAAAAGGGGGTGCGCCGGATAAATGGGCGGCTCTTTTTCAAACACGTCCACGGCGGCGCCGGCGATTTTCCTGTCTCTGAGGGCGATGGAAAGGGCGGTGGCGTCCACCACGGGCCCGCGGGCGGTGTTGACGAGGATGGCGTTCTGCTTCATCAGTTTGATGCGGCGCGCGTCAATCAGGTTGCGGGTTGCTTCTGTCAGGGGCACGTGCAGGGTGACGATGTCCGAAACCGCCATCAGCTCGTCCAGCGGCAGATAATTTACGCCCAAATCCTTTGCCTGCTGCTTTTCGGTGCGGGAGCTGGCCACGAGCCTGCACCCGAAGGGTTTAAGCAGTTCCGCCACGCGAAGGCCGATGGCGCCGGTGCCCACGATGCCCACGGTCTTGCCGCGCAAGGTGGTTCCCACCAGGCCGTCCTTGGTGCCGCCTTCGCGGCAGCGCTGGTCGCAGGGGAGGACGTTTCGCAAACACGCGATCATCATGCACATGGCGAGTTCCGCCACGGAATCCGTTGCATACCCTGCGGCGTTGCTCACGGCGATGCCGCGCTCTTTGCAGGCGTCCAGGCCGATGTGGTCCACGCCGGTGAAGGCGACGGAAATAAACTTCAAGTTGGGCAGCTGGCGAATCACGTCGCCGTCCAGCCTTTTGTTGGCGAGCATCACAATGTCCGCTTCACAAGCCTGCTTCACGGTTTCCGCGTCAAAATGCGTTAACGGATGGGCAACGAAGGAATGCCCCGCGGCAATCAGCGGCGCTGCGAGGGCGTTCAAAGCTTCATCCGGTATCCCCAGGGGTTCAAGCAGTACGATATTCATGGCAGTCCTCCCAAACGATCCGATACTACACGTCGCATCATACCACAAAATCACCACCAGAAAAAGGGACGAGCCGGCAACGCAAAAAAAGAAAGACCGCAGGGAGTTCGCCCTGCGGTCTGAAGCGTTTTTTACTCGGTGCGGATGGCGGCAAGGGGGCTTAAACGCATCGCCTTGATGGAGGGATACAGCCCCGAAAGCATGGATACCACCACCGAGAAGGTCATGGCGCCCAGGCTCAGCCACAGGGGGATGATGGAGCGCAGGCCCATCTGCGCTAGGAAATGGTTGTTGAGCACGGCGCCCAGGCCGTAGCTCAGCCCCACGCCGATCAGCCCGCCGAAAAAGCCGATGTAGGCGGATTCGGAAAGGAACATGAACAGAATGTCGCTCATGCGGCAGCCCAGCACCTTGATGACGCCGATTTCCTTGGTGCGCTCGTAGATGGCCATCATCATGGTGTTCATGATGCCGATGGCCGCCACAAGAAGCGCCACGCCGCCGATGGCGCCAAGCAGCGCCCTCAGGCTTGCCGTGGACTCCTGCACCTGCTTGAGTACGTCGCCCAGGCTGGAGGTTCCGTACCCCATGTCCTGAATCTGCTGGGCGATTTCCGACACCGCGTCCACGTCCTCCGCCATGATCCAGGCGTAGTCGTAGGTGCTGCCGCTGTCGCGGTACACGAAGTTCTTGTTCGCCCGCATGAGCTTTCTCAGGGTTTCCACGTCGGTGAAGGTGCTGTAGTTGATTTCCCAGTCGGTGCCTTCTTCGATGATGCCCGTCACCTTGACGTTGTAAATCTTGCCCGGCTTCGTGCTGCCGTCGCTGCCCCACCAGGGGTAAACGTTCGCGCCGTCAAACGTCAGGCGGATGCGGGAGGTCATGGGGTTGACGCGGGGGTTGCCGTTTCTGTCCACCGCCATGGCAGAGGTGTTCACGTTCATGAAGCTCATGGCGAACTGGGAACCCACCACGATCTCCACCACGGATCCGGAACCGGAGGAGGAGAACATTTCGCCCTGGGAAAGCTTGATGCCGAATACTTCGGCGTAGCGGGGGTCCAGGCCGAAAATCTGGTTGCTGGCAAAGAACTTGCCGGACAAAAAATACGAAGAATAGGTGGAAAGCACCGGAGTGACCGCTGCCACGCCCTTGATGTTCCGGAAGGTTTCGATGGCCTTGTCGTTGATGTCCACCGTTTCCGGACCGTTGCCTCCGGGCATAGGCCTCACAACCCCGCCGCCCCCAGAGGCGGCCTCCAGCTGCTCGTAGTACTTGTTCCAGTTCTGGGGGCTGACCGTGATTTTAGTCAGACTGCCCGCTTCGGACAGGCTTTCCTGATAGCTGACGTTGATGCCGATGCCTAAAGACACCATGATGACGATGGAAGCCGTTCCGATGACCATACCCAGCACGGTCATAAACGCCCTCAGCTTCCGCCGCCACAGGTTCATAAACGCCATGCTCAGCGTATCGCGGAAGGTCATGCGGATTCAAGCTCCTTTTCGCGTTTTGCCTTGGCGCGCTTGCGAAGGACGGCCACGAGCACCACAATACCCGCTACACCCACGCCGCCGATCACATACCACGCCCATTCGGGGAGCCCGGCGCTGCTGCCGCCCATGTCCATGCCGCCGGGCAGGGGCTCGTAGGTGCCCCAGTCGCCGCCGTTCATGCCGCCGGAGTAGTCCATGGGCTCCTGAATGTACACAGAGAATTCCTTCTCGATTTCGTAAACGGTGCCTTCCTCGTCCTCAAAGGAGATAACAAAGGTGCCGAAAAGGTCGCCGGAGGCCAGGGGAATGATGCTCACTTCCGCGGAGTTGAAGCTGCCGGAGCCCATGTTGCCGCCGTAGTACCCTTCTTCCAGGCGCATGGTGTCGTTCTCGCTTTTGAGCTTGAGGGTCACGTTGTACAGCTGGGACTTGCCCTTGTTGTAGAAGGTGACGTTGGCGTAGAACGGCATGTTGACGGTGGCGCCTTCCACGTAGATGACCGGTTCGTCCACGGTGACGCGCATCTGCTGCTTGATGGGGATGGTCAGCACTTCGCTGGAGGTAAAGGAGTTCACGCCGGCGTTGTTGTATTCCATGGAAACGGTCAGCAGGTGCGCCTTGCTGGAAGCGTCCGCCGCTGCCTGCAGGGTGATGGACTGCGAAGACTCCTCGCCGGGCTTGAGCGTGCTGATGAACAGGGTGTTGCTGCCGCCGCGGGAGGGCAGGATGGAACCTTCATCGCTCTTGAAGGTCAGCTTCAGGTTCTTGACGGTGTCGGTCTCGCTGGCGTTCTTGATGGTGAAGGTCAGTTCGAACTCGCTGCCGGCATACAGGGGATTGGGCATGTCGTAGGAGGTGATGAGCAGCTTGGGCTGTACCACCAGCTGATCCGGGTCGGTGATGACGTTATTGTCCACATAGCCCTTGCGGATGTTCACATAGCTCACCAGCTCGAGCTGATGGGGCGCGCCGTCCGCATCGCGGTAAATCACGGAGTACCTGACAGCCTTGACGCCGCTGGTGGCCTTGGAGGCAATCTTGAAGGAGTACTTCACGTCCGCCGTTTCACCCGCTTTGAGGGAGGAAATGATCCTGTCGTAGCTGACGGAGCCGATCTCAAAAGGGAAAGTGTTCACGTCCGCCGAAAGCTGGGGGTAAATCTCGATGTTGGTGATGGTTTTGTCCGACCGGTTTTTGATGGGCAGAATCACGGTGATGGTGTTGCCCGCGTCGCCCGTGGGGGTGTTCACGGTTTTGCCGGTGCTGTCCTTGCCGGCGAGCACCAACGGGGTGGTGGTGTCTTCGGAACCATCACCGGATGCGCCGTAAACCGTCAGATAAACGGTCACAGGGTACTCGTAATACTTGCCGTTTTCGGTGTATGCCGCGATGAAGGTGATGATCTTGGTGCCGTTGGTGGCTTTATTGGAAATCGTAAAGTCAAAGGAAACGGAGTTCTTCCCCGCTGTGGGCATGGAGCCGATGTAGCGGGTCATGTTGTTGGAGGTGATCTCAAAGGGGAACTCCTCCACATTGGTGCTGACCTTGGGCCACACCTGGGTATTGGAAATCATGAGGGCGCTTCTATTGTAGAGGTTCAAAGTCAGGCGCACGCGCTCGCCGGGTTTGCCTTTTACCACAGGGCTTTCCTTCGTGGGGTCGAGGATGATGGCGGAAAGGTCGTTGCCGGTAACGTCGTCGTCCGGTTTGCCGGGTTCATAGGTCTGGGCAGGGGTGGTTTTCTGAATGGTCACGGACTCGAGATCCGCAAAGCTGCTTTCGCCGCCTTTGGTATAAAACAGCCTGAGGGTCAGGCTGTATGTGCCCTGTGCCAGGAAGGGGCTGATGTTCACGTCCGCCGTAAAATCCTGGGCAGCCCCTGCGGGAACGGTGTCCGGCAGGGTGGTGGAGGACACGTGGAAGCCGTTGATCATGGCAATCAGGCTGACGTTGGTCAGTTCGCTGTCGGTGTCTATCCGGAAGGTTACGGTGGCAGCGTTGCCGTATACCGGCGGGTTGGTGGAAAGGAGGGTCACCACGGTTCCCGCCGCCAGCGCCGTCACAGGCGCCAGGCAGGCAAACAGAAGCAGGGCGGTGAGAGCGAGACTGATTTTCCTTCTCATGGCAAAAGGCTCCTTGGAAAGTTTAATATGTTACATAGATTGCGTTTCCGGTTCAACGGGATGGTCCTGCGGTGCGCGCCGCTCGTTTACCGTCATGCTGACGATGCGGCCGTCCAGCATGTTGATGACCTTGTCGGCGTATGCCGCCATGGACGGGTCGTGGGTGACCATGATGAAGGTCTGGCGGCGTTTTTTCATCAAGCCGGTGATAAGCTCCATCATTTCTTCAGAGGTTTTGGAATCCAGGTTTCCGGTGGGCTCGTCGGCAAAGATGATCTTCGGGTCGAGCACCAGCGCTCTTGCAAGGCCGGTGCGCTGCTGCTGACCGCCGGACATCTGGGACGGCTTGTGCTTCGCGTGCGTACCCAGGCCCACGGCTTCGAGCATCTCCTTCGCCTTTTTTTCCCGGGCGCGCTTTCCTAGCCCGCGAAACGTAAGGGGCAGCGCGGTGTTTTCCAGGGCGGTCATGCTGGCAATCAGGTTGAAGGACTGAAACACGAAACCGATGTTCTTCTGGCGGAATACGATCAGCTCGGATTCGGTCATCTTCTCCACGTGCTTTCCGGCGATGATGATCTGGCCGGAGGTAACCGGTTCCAGCCCGGCCATCAGGTTCAGCAGGGTGGACTTGCCCGAACCCGACCGGCCGACGATGCAGCAGAACTCGCCTTCCTCGATGCTGAAACTCACGCCGTCCACCGCGTTCAGGGCGTTTGTGCCGATCTTGTAGACCTTTTTCACATCTTTGACTTCAATCATGGGCATTGCGATTACGATCACCTTCCAAATCCATCGAGATACCGGCATGCAGCGCGGCAGTAAAAAAGCTGCAAAAATGCAGTGTTAGACGCAGGGTTTACCATGAGAGCAAACCCCCATAACGAATAGATATACGATTCAACGAACGCAAATGTTGCAAAATAGACAGTGACATTCACATTGTGGCACGGCTGGAAGGGAATGGCAATACGGGCGGGGTGACGAAATAGTCATTTACAAGTAAATAAAATGTAAAAGAACTATGAACAGATTCGGCGAGAAAGTTGGACAATCCCGCAGCCTCCTGCCGAAATATGGTTAATTCTAAAGCAATAAATAGCAAAATGTCTGCGAATGCAACAATATATTCACAGTTTATACATGAAAGTCGTGATTTTGCGGCTTGCGGACGCCTTGATTGCCAGAAAAAACTGGTGTACAATTGGAAAAAGGTCGGGGAGCGCGATGGTCAAATGCCCGCACCCGCCGAACATGAATTGGAGGTAGCACCATGTCTAAGCTGTTTAAGAGGTCTTTGGCGCTGCTGGCGGTGCTGACGCTGCTGTTTGCCCTTGCCGTGCCCACTGCTCTCGCTGAAGGCACCGAAGAAGAAGAACTGCCCGAAGAAGAGGGCGAGATCGAAGAAGAAGAGGAAATCCCCGGCGAAGAGGAAGAAGAAGTTCCCGGCACCGGCGATTTTGCCGAAGTCGGCTTCGCTGCTGTGGCCGCCGTTGTGGTCGCCGCCGGCGCTCTGACCTTCACCATGAAGAAGGCACGCGACTGATTTCCTTCGATCACCAAAAAGAAGAACACCCCAAAGCCTTTGCTTTCGGGTGTTCTTCTTTTTTTCGTGACGCAAATACAGAGAACTACATAAAGAACAATTATACGCAACCTACATATGATGTATTGGAGCAATTGCATATGCTCAATACAAGCAAAAAAAGGTGGGTTTTCAAGTGGCATGCAATCAGACGAACAACAGAGCTGAGCATAAATTGTGGTTCGAATGCGGGTTCAATCCGCAGGACGCGGTCTTTGAAATCGACGACGGCCGTGTTGAAAGAGAGCAAAGCTTCGTTTTAAATCGGGTGGTGGTGAACGCCTCGCAGGTGCATCACCCCATTGTGAAACTCGATTTCTCCTGCATCATTTTCTTCGAGGCAGAGGACGAACAGGGATTTGAACACGAAGTCGAAGTCGATCTGCTCTTCAAGCTGATCAGGACCCACGAAGGGCATTCGGAGTGCGTTCAGACCTGGAGATACCTCAACGAAATTGACGTTGAAGGCAGCATCCAGGAGCTTGAGCTCGAAATCAGCGACTCCTTCGCCTTCTCCTATTGCGACAGGCCGTGCGCAAGATGCTGCGAGTACCGCGTGGTCGTGGAAGGCAGGGATTTCGAAGGCGAGTTTGACTCCCTGCGCGTTACCCAGCCTGAACTGACCGCCTTCGTTCAGGGCATTGTTTAACAACCGGCAAAACCGGACGAAAAGCAGTCCGTAAATCGGCTGTAAACCTCCTGCAAAAGTAAAACCGCCTGCTTCGTTGTGGAAGCGGCGGTAACAAAGCACCATATCGACCGTTGAAGTCACACTTGCCAATGCTGCCGTTGCTTTTGGGATTGAACCTGGCCTCAATCGATCCCGTAAGCAGGCAGTCTTTTTTTATCTTAAGCACTCAGAAGCATCTGGTGAACGGCCTTGAGAATCTGTGGAAGATCAGCAGAGGAAATGTGCCTGTTTGTCACAAAGCGCACCGAATACGGCCCAGTGGTGGAGGCGAGCACGCCGAATCCCTTCAGCTTTTCGGCGAACTCCGCGGCGGTCATGCCGGTTTTCTGCACGTCGAAGATGACGATGTTGCTCTGCACGAAGCGGGGGTCGATGCCAATGCCCTTCATCCCCGCAAGTCCCACGGCGAGGGCGTGGGCGTTCTCGTTGTCCTCATACAGCCGCTCCGCCATTTCTGTAATGGCGATGATGCCTGCCGCCGCCAGCACGCCCGCCTGGCGCATGCCGCCGCCCAGAAGCTTTCGGTAATGCCGTGCCTGTTCAATGAAGTCTTTCATACCCACCAGCAGAGAGCCCACCGGCGCGGAAAGCCCTTTGGAAATGCAGAGGTTCGCGCTGTCCGCGTAACGGGTGATGTCCGAAAGGGGCACATTCAGCGCCGCCGCTGCGTTGAAGGCACGGGCGCCGTCCAGATGGACGGGAATGCCGTACTCCTTCGCAAGGTTGCGTATCGCCGCCATGTTGGAAAGAGGGACCACGGCGCCGCCGGCGTAGTTGTGGGTGTTTTCCACGCAGATGAGGGCGGTGTTCGGATGGTGGATGTTCTTCGTACGGATGCTCGCGCGCACGTCCTCCGGACGCATCGCGCCGCGCTCGCCCTTGACGGGGCAGCACATCAGTCCGCCCAGCGCCGCCATGCCCCCCGCCTCGTTCAGCCGCACATGGGAGCTTTCTTCGCAGATGACTTCGCCGCAGCGGGCGTTGTGGGTGTGGGTCAGTATGGCGATCAGGTTTCCCATGGTGCCGCTGGGCACGAACAGACCGGCTTCCTTGCCCGCCTTTTCCGCCGCCAGTTCCTGCAGGCGGTTGACGGTGCGGTCCTCGGCAAAAACGTCGTCCCCGACTTCCGCCGCTGCCATGGCTTTGCGCATGGCTTCGGTGGGCTGGGTGATGGTGTCGCTGCGAAGGTCGAACATGGCTTTCCTCCTGTTGCTTGTTAAGCGCATTATACCCCCGCGGGGTGAATGCTTCAATAGAACAGGCACAATTTGGAGAACCATGAATTTAATGTAAAAACCTGTCCGCTTTCCTTGACGCGGCACTGTGAAAAGGACTAATATGGATAAAATAGATGTCATTTCGCGGAGATTTAACATGCATCAACAAGCAAGAACCCGCTTTCTTTGTCTGATTCTGGCTGTTTTAACCGCCGTTTCGCCGCTGTTTGCCACCGCATTTGCCGCCGAACGGTATCAGGTTATGCGGGAAGGGGACGAGGACGAGTACGTGCTTGCGCTGCAGAAGGCCCTTTACGAGCAGGGCTATCTGACGGTGAAGCCCACCGGCTACTACGGCAGCGCGACCGTGGAGGCGGTGAAGAAGTTCCAGCAGAAAAAGGGCATGACCGCGGACGGCATCGCAGGTATTGCCACCCAGAAGGCGCTGTTC
>JBMNTW010000045.1:0-11108 GCA_050945935.1 Christensenellales bacterium | reverse complement strand
GGACGACGAGGTGATCTCCACGGCGCGCGTCAGCTCCGCCATCACCACCGGCTCCGGCCAGATCACCGGTGGGTTCGACTATGAATCCGCCAGCCGCCTTGCCAACCAGATCCGTTCCGGCGTCATCCCCATTGACATGGCCGAAATCGAAGTTCGTTCGATTTCCGCCACGCTGGGCGAAGGCGCTCTGAGCAACAGCATCCTCGCAGGCATCATCGGCGTTATACTTGTGATGGTGTTCATGATCGTGATGTACAAGCTGTCTGGCGTCGTGGCGGACATTGCCCTCGCCGTCTACATCCTTCTGGTGTTCTTCGCGCTGGCCACCGTTCCCGGCGTGCAGCTGACGCTGCCCGGTATCGCCGGCATCGTGCTCGCCATCGGCATGGCGGTGGACGCCAACGTCATCATCTTCGAGCGCATGCGCGAAGAAGTCGTTGCCGGAAGGTCCATGAAGAACGCCTGCCAGAACGGCTTCAAGCGCGCGTTCTCCGCCATTCTGGACTCCAACGTCACCACCATCATCGCGGCTGTCGTACTGCTTTACTTCGGATCCGGCACGATTCAGAGCTTTGCGGTCACGCTGCTGATCGGCATCATCGCGAGCTTCGTCACTGCCGTGTTCGTTTCCCGCGGGCTTTTGAAGCTCTTCATCAACATCACGGACAAGCCCGCCCTGTATTGCCGGAGAGGAGGTAAAGCCGAATGAAATTCTCCAGCAAGTTGAAGTACGCCGCGCTTTTGTCCGCGGCCATCATCCTCATCGGCGTCATCGCCGCGGTCGTTATGGGCGTGAACGTCGGCGTGGATTTCACCGGCGGCACGCTCTACACCCTGAACATGGGCGGCGAGTTTGACGTTGCGGACGTAACCGCCGCGCTGGAACAGGCGGGCGTGAAGGACGCTCCCGTCGTCAAGTCCGGCACCACCGGTTCCGACCGCACCCAGGCCGTGGTGCGCATGAAGGCCTTCGCGGACGATGAAACCGAAAACCAGGCCAGGCAGCAGATTGTCGACACGCTGGCCGGCAAGTATCCCAATGTGGAAATCGCCTCGGTGGACCGCGTGGGCGCCGTCGCCAGCGCGGATTTGATCCGCTCCGCGATTTTGTGTGTTGTCATCGCGTCCGCGCTCATATTGGTGTATATCTGGATCCGCTTTGAGCTTTGGAGCGGCATCGCGGCGGTCGTCATGCTGCTGCACGACGTTGCCATCATGCTCGCGCTGACCACCATCCTCAGGGTGCAGATCAACAGCCCGTTCATCGCCGCTGTGCTCACCATCGTGGGTTATTCCATCAACAACACCATCGTCATCTTTGACCGCGTGCGTGAAAACGGCAAGCTCAAGGGCAAAAAGGACCATATGCTGACCGCGGACCTGGTGGACATTTCCGTCCGAGATTCCCTGTCCCGCGCGATCAACACCTCCATCACCACGCTGATTACCATCGTTGCCCTGTATGTGCTGGGTGTGGACTCCATCAAGGAGTTCGCGCTGCCCATCATCATCGGTCTGATCGCGGGCACGTACTCCTCCATCTTCATGGCCGCTCCCTTCTGGGGATTCCTGGCCAGAAAGCGCAAAGCCGGAGAAAGGTAATTCTCGCCCGAATGTAGATCGGGCCCTTATTAAAACGTTCGACGGGCCTTTCCGGCGATTGGGGAAGGCCCGTTGATTTTGAAAGGTGCCGCCATGATCGAGTTCAGACAGAACACACCCGCAGGCCGCGTCGAAAACGCCGCGGCTCTTTCCCGTGCGCTGGGCGTGCCTTTGGAACTGGCGGAACTGTTGTGCAGGCGGGGGTTTGACGAGCCCGCCGCCGCACACGAGTACCTCAACCCTTCGCTCAACCAACTGCACGACCCCTTCCTGTTTGCAGAAATGCGTCAAGCCGTGGACGCGGTGTTTTCCGCCATGGCGGAAGACCGGCTGATCTGCGTGTTCGGCGATTACGATGTGGACGGCATCATGGCCGTCACCATACTCGAACGGTACCTCAAATCGATAGGCGCACGGGTGACGCATTACATCCCCCAGCGCCACACCGAAGGGTACGGGCTGAACAGGGCCGCCATCGACCTTCTTTTAGACAGGGGCGTTTCCCTGCTCATCACCGTGGACTGCGGCATCACCGCCATCGAGGAGATCAACTACGCCAAAAGTCTGGGCATTGACGTCATCGTCACCGACCACCACCAGTGCCTGAAAGAACTTCCGGACTGTCTGGCCGTGGTAGACCCCGCGAACATAGCAGATGCATATCCTTATAAGTGTCTGTGCGGTGCAGGCGTTGCCTTCAAGTTCGTGCAGGCGCTGGGCGGGCTTTCGGAAGCGAAAAAGTACATTGACTGCGCCTGCCTTGCAACTTTGGCGGACATTGTGCCGCTCACAGGCGAGAACCGCGCCATCGTGGCGGAAGGTTTGAAGGCCATCAACGAAGGAAACTGCCTTGCCGGCATCAAGGCGATGATCGAAGTCAGCGGCTATGCGGGCAGGAATGTGGAAGCCGGTGCCGTGAGCTTTGCCATCGCGCCCCGCATCAACGCCGCCGGAAGGACGGGAACCGCAGAAACAGCGCTGACCCTGTTTTTGACGGACGACGAAGCCGAAGCAGCACAGCGCGCCGCCGAGCTGGACGCTGAAAACCGCCGCAGGCAGGCCATCGAAGGGGAAATCTTCAAGGACGCCATGGCGAAAATCGCCAGCGGCGAGGCAGACATTGTGCGAGACCCCGCCATCATCCTGGTGGGCGAGGGCTGGAACCACGGCGTTATCGGCATCGTGGCATCAAGGCTTGTGGAGCGGTATACCCGGCCCGTGCTGCTCTTTACTTGCGAGGACGGCGTGTGCGTCGGCTCCGGCAGGTCGGTGAAAGGCGTGCATCTGTTTGAGTCCCTCAACGCCATGAGCGACCTGTTCGTCCGCTTCGGCGGTCACGAAATGGCGGCGGGGCTGACCATCGAGCAGGCGAAGATGCCCGAGTTTCGCCAGAGGTTCATGGAATATTTGAAAAGCAACGCCCCGAAGGACGCTTTCGTTCCCCGGGCGGACTACGATATGACGCTTTCCCCCGAACGGCTTTCCTTGAAACTCGCCGAAGCCATCAAGCGCATGGCGCCCTTTGGAACGGGCAATCCTTCCCCGATTTTCCGGGTGGAGGGGGTTTCGCCGAAAAATCCCGTCACCATGGGCAACGAGAACAGGCATCTTCGGTTCACCCTGTCCCGGGGCAGAGATGTTTTGGGCTGCGTCGCCTTCGGCATGGGCGACAGGCAGGAGGCCCTGACGGACATCACCGCGGAACTGCTCTGCTCGCTGGAGGTCAACGACTTCCGCGGCGCGAAAAAAGAGCAGCTGGTCATCAAAAACATTCGCGCCATGCTGCCGGTGGACACGGACGGCTACGTCAAAAACTGCGAATACAAATTTCATGATGCATTTTTCGCGCTTGCCCGTTATAATAGTGATTGTCGGAAAACCGAGAGTCATGCCCCGAACAGCGTTTCGGAAAGGTCGGACTGGGCCGAACGCTTTGCTTCCTGGGTTGCGGATTCGCCCCAGGGCGCCGCTGCCGTGTGCGTAACGCCGCAAGGGGCTAAGCTGTTTTTGCGCAAAATGCGCGAACTCGGCATTGCCGATAAACTTGACGTGCTCTTTGGCGAAACGCTGGACGAGCGCGCCCACAACGCCGTCATCATGGCACCCATGCCCCTTCCTTTGGAAGGGTTCCGCAAGGTGCTCTTTATGGAAAGCCTGCCCGGACCTCTCTATGAAGTGCTGGCTTCCGGCGCGAACGAGGAGGTCATCACCGCCGGCATGAGCCTTGAGGATTTTGCCGAACAGGCCAAGGTCGGGCGGGACGAGCTGATTCCGGTGTATGAGGCGATGAACAAGCTGGCGGTGGCAAAAACGGTTTTTCTGAGCCGCACAGCCTATCTGGACGAGCTGAAAAAGCTCTGTTCCTCGCCCATGGAGCATCTGATATTTGGATTACACGTTTTTTCGGAACTGGGGTTCTTCCGTTCCGAAAACATCGGGGCCTTTCGGGTAACCGCCGTAAAGGACTCCATACGAAGGCTGCTCAGCGAAAGCCCCACTTTCGCGGCGGTCAATCGCGGAATGAATGAACAAGGCAAATAGCCGAGAAAGGGATTCAATGGACCTTAAGAGCGTTATCCGAAACATCCCGGATTTTCCCGTTCCGGGGATTCAGTTTAAAGACATTACCACCCTGTTGAAAAACCCCGAAGCGTATCGCCAGGCCATCGACGAAGTCGTGGAAAGCATCAAGGACCTGGGCGCCGATACGGTAGTAGGGCCGGAAGCCAGGGGCTTTATCATCTGCGCGCCGGTGGCTTACGCGGCAGGGCTGCGCTTTGTGCCGGCGAGAAAGCCGGGCAAGCTCCCCGCGGCGGTCTCCCGTTACGAGTACGCTTTGGAATACGGCACCGACGCGCTGGAAATCCACAAGGACGCCATCCAGAAGGGCCACAAGGTCGTCATTGCGGACGATCTGCTTGCCACCGGCGGCACCGCGCTGGCAGTCGCCAAACTGGTGGAGTCCATGGGCGGCGAAGTCGTCGCCATGCGCTTCATGATTGAGCTTACCGACCTCAAGGGGAGGGACACCCTCAAGGGTTACAACGTCCGTTCCCTCGTACAGTACTGAATGTGACGGGCGGAAACCGCCCTTTGAAGGTAAAGGGAGCACGCTCCTTTTACCTTAATTTAACGAGAGGTAAACATGCCCCAGACTGACATTCGCAACACCGCGGAAGGTGTAAGAAAAGCATTGCTGGTGATGCTTCAGGCCGATAAAAGGACTGAGGCTACCTGTGATGCGCCTTTGCGGACGGGGTATTACGAATGTGCCGCCGCGGCGCTCAAGTCGCTGGAGGCTTTTTTGCGTGCGCTGGACGGCGAACACGCCAGAAGCATCCCCGATCCGGACGCCATTGCCCCCGCGAAGGTCTACGAGCTGTTTACCGGAAATCCCAAGGATTTTTACTATCCTGAAGTTATCGGCCAGAACATCATTGAACTTCGCGCCAAGATGCTTTTAGACGCTGTGGACGTGGAGCGAAACGAAAAAGCACTTTTGGCGAAGTTCGCTGAAGCCTATCCGGAAGGGGACAAAGAGCGCTTCGCTGCCGCCATGGAGTTTGCCAAGGAGGCCCACAACGGTCAGTTCCGCGATTCTGGCGAGCCGTACATTGTGCATCCTTTGAACGTGTCCGGCATGATTATCGACATGGGCATGGACGAGGAGTCCGCCATCACCGGCCTTCTGCACGACACGGTGGAGGACAATGAGTCCATCTCCCTTTCCACAGTCACCGAAAAGTTCGGCGCGGACGTGGCGAATCTGGTGGACGGCGTGACCAAGCTGACCAAAGTCAGCCTGGGCCAGGCCACCAAAGAGCAGCAGCAGGCGGAAAATGTGCGCAAGATGTTCCTTGCCATGGCGAAGGACATGCGGGTCATCCCCATCAAGCTCGCGGACCGGCTGCACAACATGCGCACGCTGGAATACTGCCTGAGCAAAAAGCGCATGCGCAAGGCGAAGGAAACGCTGGAAATCTACGCCCCCCTTGCCCACAGGCTGGGCATGGGCCAGATGAAGAGCGAACTGGAAGACCTTGCCTTCATGCACCTGTACCCGCAGGAGTACAAGACCCTTCGGGAACAGGTGCGCCGCATGCAGGTGGAGCGTTCGGCGTATCTGAACGAAAGCATGGACGCCATCCGCGAAAAACTCAGGGAAAACGGCATCCAGGCCACTTTAAACGGCAGGCCGAAGCATCTTTACAGCATCTACCGCAAGATGCAGAAGCAGAACATCACCTTCTCGGAAGTGTACGACCTCATCGCCATCCGCGTGATCGTCAACACCGTGGAGGAATGCTACACCGTGCTGGGCCTTGTGCACAGCATGTGGCGGCCGCTGCCCTTCAGAATCAAAGACTATATTTCCACGCCCAAGCCCAACGGCTACAAGTCGCTGCACACCACGCTGATGGGCGAAAACGGCGTGCCCTTTGAAGTGCAGATCCGCACGATGGAAATGCACAAGCAGGCGGAATACGGCATCGCCGCCCACTGGCGCTACAAAGAGGGGCGGCAGGAGTCTTCGGATCTGGACGTGGTCATGGACTGGGTGCGCCAGATCATGGAAGAGCGCGTTGAGGATTCGGACGAATTCATGCGCATGCTGAAGTTCGACTTCTTCAGCGACTATGTTTTCGTATTCACCCCCAAGGGCGAGATTATCGACCTTCCCGCCGGCTCCACGCCCATCGACTTTGCCTACCGCATCCACTCCGCGGTGGGCAACAGGTGCATCGGCGCCAAGGTCAACGGCAGGATCGTCACGCTGGACTATTCGCTCCAGATGGGCGACATTGTGGAGATCATCACCTCCTCCTCGCTGGTGGGCCCGAGCAGGGACTGGCTGAACATCGTCAAGACCCAGCAGGCAAAGAGCAAAATCCGCTCCTTCTTCAAAAAGGAGCGCAAAGAAGAAAACATCGAGCGCGGCAGGGATATGCTCATCGCCGAAGCCAAGCGCCAGGGGTATTCTTTAGCCCAGCTGATGAAGCCGGAGGCCATCGCGGGGCTGTTGAAGCGCATGTCCATCGCCTCGGCGGACGAACTCTGCGCCGCCGTGGGCTACGGAAGCCTGGCGGTCAACCAGGTGCTGCCCAAGCTCATCGAGGAATACAAAAAGCAGAATGAGGATCAGGAACCGCCCGAGGATTCCGACATCATCGAGAAGCTGACCACCAAGCAGACCAAAAAGAAGCGCCACAGCTCCAACGGCGTCATTGTGGACGGGTTTGACGACATGGTCGTCCACATCGCCAAGTGCTGCACCCCCGTGCCGGGGGATGAAATCGTGGGCTACGTCACCCGCGGGCGCGGCGTTTCGGTGCACCGGTCGGACTGCAAGAACCTTGCCAACATGAGCGACAATGACGCCCGCTGGATCAAGGTCGAATGGGCGGAAAACGCCAAGGGCGGAGGGTTTGCGGCGCAGATTCAGCTCATCGCCCACGAGCGCGTGGGTCTGGTGATGGACATTTCCCAGATTTTTATGGGCATGAACATGAGCCTGGCGCGCTTTTCCGCCAAGACGGACAAGAACATGATCGCCAACATCACCATGGAGTTCGACGTGCATGACGCCGACCAGCTCCAGTTCGTCATCAAGCAGCTCAAACGCGTGCGCGGCGTGACGGACGTTTACAGGATCAAAGGCTAATGAGAGCAGTAGTCCAAAGGGTAACACGGGCGGCTGTCCGCTCGGAAGGCGAAACTTCCGGCCAAGTAGGGCCGGGTTTTGTCGTGCTTTTAGGCGTGGAGCGGGAAGATACGGACGCGGACGCGAAGTACATCGCCGAAAAGGTGGCGCACCTGCGCGTGTTTGAGGATGCCGAAGGGAAGATGAACCTTTCCCTTTCGGAAACTGGCGGCAAAGTGCTGCTCGTTTCCCAGTTCACGCTTTTAGGGGACGCCAGAAAGGGCAGAAGGCCCAGTTTTTCCTCCGCCGAGCGCCCCGAACGGGCGGACGAGCTGTATCAGGTGGTGAAAGAGAACCTCGAAAGCCTGGGCATTGCCGTGGAAACCGGCGTTTTCCGCACGCACATGGAAGTGGAACTGGTCAACGACGGGCCGGTGACCATTCTGTTGGACAGCCGGCGCCTTTTTTGACTTTTTGGGGGACAAGCCATGAACGAGCTTCAAATCATCCGCCTCGTGTGCGGAGACATCGGCACCAACACCTATGTGGCATTTCGCGAAGGTGAAACGGGCGCGGCGGTCATCGACCCTGCGGACGCAAACGCCGTTATGGACACGCTCAAGGAGTTTGGCCTGTCCTGCGCCGCCATCCTTATCACCCACGGGCATTTTGACCATATTTCGGGTATCGGGGGGCTGATAGCCGCCTTTGACTGCCCGGTATACATCGGGCAAGGGGACGCAAATATGCTCACAGACCCCGAAGAAAACGGCAGCCTGCCTTTTTTGGGAAGGCCCTTCGCCGCCCCCGCGGCGGATAAACTTGTGCGCGACGGGGACGAGATTTCCGCCGCCGGCATGAAGTTTTCAGTCATCGGCTGCCCGGGGCACACGACCGGCGGTGTGAGTTATCTTGTGGAGGACGCGCTGTTCGCCGGCGACACGCTGTTTCACAAAGGCATCGGCAGAACCGACCTTGCCGGCGGAGATATAGACGTGCTGTTTTCCACGGTGCTGAAGCTTTATGACCTTCCGGAAGACACGAAGGTCTTCCCAGGCCACGGCGCGCCCACCCGCATCGGCGACGAAATGAGAAGCAATCCATTTGTTCGGAGACAGTGATTTGATTTATCTTTCCACAGACAGGGAAGCCTACCGCAACGAGCTTTGCGAAGTCATCCGCGTGTTTTTCGGCATGGCGGAAATCGCGGAATGGAACGCGGACCAAGCAAACGAAGATGACCTTGTGCTGCACTGCAATGCCAACGGCGAAAAACCGTTTGCCGAAGCTGCGCAGCACGGCAGAACCCTTCGGTATTACGACCCCTATTTGCCAAGCGACCTTGAAAAACACGGCAGAAGCGCCCTGACGGTTAAAAAGTACGAAAAGCGCGCCATGAAAAGCGCCCTTTACCGCGTGCTGAAGGAACTGACCGGCATCCGCCCCCCCTGGGGCAGCCTGACGGGCATCCGCCCCACCCGCCTGGCCAGAGAGTTTGAAGCAGCAGGGGAGAATCCCGCAAAGGAACTCACGGAACGGTTTGACGTTTCCGAAGAAAAAATCGCGCTGGCGCTGACCATACTCGACGAGCAGCGGGGCATTCTCGCCTCCCCGACGGATAGGGTGTTTGACGTTTACGTCGGCATCCCGTTTTGCAGAACACGCTGCAGCTACTGCTCCTTCGCCGCTTACGAAGTGGGCAAGGGCTGTGCCACGGCGGCGAGTATCGAAGAGTACGTCACCGCTCTATGCAAAGAAATCGAGGAAAACGTCCCCATCGCATACGAGCTGGGGTACAGGCCCAGAAGCCTGTACATCGGCGGCGGCACGCCCACAGCGCTCTCCGCGGAGCAGCTTTTCCGCGTGGCGGAAACGTCGAAACGGGCTGTGGGGGACAATCTTCTGGAGTTCACCGTGGAAGCCGGACGACCGGACACGATTACCGAAGAGAAGCTGCGCATGCTGCGCTCTTTGGGGGTGGACCGCATCAGCATCAACCCCCAGACGATGGACGATGAAACTCTAATGCGGGTGGGCCGCGCCCACAGCGCGGCGGACGTCATCACCGCCTTCGAACTGGCGAAGAAAGTTGGCTTCCCCTGCATCAATATGGACACCATCATCGGCCTTCCCGGCGAAACGGCAAAAAACGTGGAAAGGACGATGGAGGCAATCGCCAAACTGAAGCCGGAGAACCTCACCGTACACACCTTGGCCATCAAGCGCTCATCCAGGTTGAAAGAGCAGCTGGAAAGCACCGAGCTTCCCGCCGCAGAAGAAGCGGAAAGGATGCTCGCCGTCGCCCAGAGCGCGGCGCTGGAAATGGGCATGCGCCCGTATTACATGTACCGTCAGAAGTTCATGCGCGGCAATCTTGAAAACGTGGGGTACACTCTGCCGAACTTTGCGTCGATTTATAATATAGACATCATGGAGGAGCAGACCAGCATCCTCGCGCTGGGCGCGGGCGCCATCACCAAGTGGATTTTAAAGGGCGGCGAGCTGATTTCCCGCGTGGCGAACCCGAAGGACCTGAGAACCTACCTGAACACCCTTGATGAACGCCGGGAAGACCGAAAAAAGCTGATCTTCTCGGTTCAAGAATAAAATCTTGCCGGAGGTACCATGACCAGACTACCCATGAAGACCCCCCTGGTGGAGATGGACGGCGACGAGATGACCCGCATCATCTGGTCCCTCATCAAGGAAGAGCTGATACTCCCCTTTGTGGACCTGAAAACGGAGTATTACGACCTTGGGCTGAAACACAGGGACGAAACGGACGACGCCGTCACTGTCGAAGCCGCCCATGCCATCAAGCGGCTGGGCGTGGGCGTGAAATGCGCCACCATCACCCCCAACGCCCAAAGGGTGGAGGAGTACGGGCTGAAGAAGATGTGGAAGAGCCCCAACGCCACCATCCGCGCCATACTGGACGGCACGGTGTTCCGCGCGCCGGTGCTGGTGAACTGCGTGCGTCCGGTGGTGAAAAACTGGAACAAGCCCATCACCATCGCCCGCCACGCCTACGGCGATGTGTATAAAGCCGTGGAGTACCGCGTCAACGAAGCGGGAAAGGCAAAGCTCGTGTTCGAAGGAGCGGGCGGAACGCGAAACGAACAGGAGATTTTCGCTTTTGACGGCCCCGGCATACTCCTCGCCCAGCACAACCGCGACGATTCCATCGAAAGCTTCGCCAGAGCGTGCTTCGGATATGCCCTGAGTGTTAAACAGGATTTGTGGTTCTCCGCGAAGGACACCATCTCGAAAACCTACGACCATACGTTCAAGGACATTTTTGCCAGGGTGTACGAAGAGGAGTTCAAGCAGGCCTTCGAGCAGGCGGGCATCTCGTACTTCTATACGCTGATCGACGACGCCGTAGCCCGTGTCATCCGCTCGGAAGGCGGATTCGTCTGGGCGCTGAAGAATTACGACGGCGACGTGATGAGCGACATGGTGGCAACCGCCTACGGCTCTCTTGCGATGATGACCAGCGTACTCGTTTCACCGGACGGGTGCTATGAGTACGAAGCCGCCCACGGCACCGTCACAAGGCATTACTACCGCCACCTGAAGGGGGAAAAGACCTCCACCAACTGCGTGGCGACGCTCTTTGCCTGGACGGGGGCCTTGAAAAAGCGCGCGGAGCTGGACGGTCAAAACGACCTGTTCGCCTTCGCCCAAAAGCTGGAGGACGCCGCCATTGCCACCATCGAGGCAGGCACCATGACCAAGGACCTTGCGGCATTGGCGGAAGGCGTGAACGTCACCGCCGTGGACACAGAGGCCTTCATCAAAGAAATCAGAAAGAAATTGGAGGCGGCGCTTTGAGCCGCCGTTAGGAGGAACAACCCATGAGCAT
>JBMNTW010000044.1:0-11123 GCA_050945935.1 Christensenellales bacterium | reverse complement strand
TGACTTCCTCTACAATGGAGGCGTATTTCTCGATATCCTTGCGGCGGATCATCGGCGCGTTCACGCGGATGCTTTGCTGCACAGCGGCGCCGTTTAGGATGCTGTCCAGCACCATGGTGGCCTGGGCGGCGCAGGTGTAATACGGGCGGGCAATCAGGCAGAGGATCTTGCTGCTGCCCACAAGGGAAAGATTCTCATCCGTATAGTCCAGCGCCATGATCGCCGGGTTGATCTTGAAGTTGAAAGCCTTTTCTGCGGCGATTTCCGCGTTGTACCACGCCGTTGCCGCCGTGGGGGACAGGGCGAAAATGCCCACGACATTTCTGTTGTTCGCGTCCTTTAAAAACTCCTTGGCGGCGGCTTCGGTCTCCGCCCTGGAGGCGGCGATGGGCATGTCCGTCAGGGTGTACTGGGGATAGGATGCCGTGATGGCGGCCTGGAACGCGTCCACAATGTCCTGATGCGCGCCGGCTTCCCGGGCGATGATGATGGTCCCCTCTTTGTTGCCGCGGCTGATGGCGGTTTCGCACATGGTGCGGACTGCTTCGGCACAGTAATCCGAAGGGTCTGCGTAGAGAACGGAGTCTGCCTCGATTTCAAAATCGGTGACGCAGCCCTTTGCCATCGCCGAGACGACGGGCATATCCTTCAACTTCGCGTACTTCGCGGCATTGGCAATCTCCTGGGAGTCCGTCCAGATTACAAGGCCGGCACAGCCGTCCGCAATCGCTCTGTCCACCAGATCCACGGCGGAAACGCCTGGGGAGACGGCGTACATCCTCGACGGGTAGTTCAAGTTCTCTGCGGTGCGCAAAAAGCCGTGCATCGCGCTGCGAATCAACAGTGCGCCGTCATCCGAGACGATGAAGCCGATGGTCGGCTTCTGGGGCTTTTCGGGTGCATTCTCTGCGACGGGCTGCGGGGTTTCGGAAGGAACTTCCAAAACGCCCACCTGCTCTTCAGGCATCAGCGTTTCGGAAGGAGCGGGCGAGTCCTCCTCCGTTCTTTCGATGGACGCCGGAGCAGAACAGCCGGCAAAAGCGGCAAACATGATGATAACTGCAAGCAAAGCTGCCGTCAAACCGGCGCGTGATTTCATTGGTACCTCCGGATTGCTCATTGCTTCTACATACGGAGCATTTTTTTCATTTTATCGCATCCTGCGCGGTCTGTCATCCTCACCAAACGGGCATGAAACGTGAGTTTACAGAAAGTTCGCAGAGCGGCAGGCTGTTTTACAGCCTGCCGGAAGTGAAGTATTCCCGTGTTTTGCGATTTTGCAGGCGGCTGGAAAGCCGGTTATGCCTGTTCGCCCAGCACTTCCGCCAGCGCCGCCAGCACGCCTTCGATGTCCTCCGCCGTGTGCTGGGTGGTGAGGGTGAACAACAGCGTCGGAACACCCTCCCGAACGGAAATCCCTACCCGATAGCCGCTTTCCAGCAGCTTAGTGGAAAGCTCCTCCGCCGGAGCATTGACCACAGGAATAAGGACGGTTCCGCCGTCGGACATTTTGGGCGCAAACCCCAGCCTTTCCGCTTCAGCAAGGAAAAGGTCAATGCGCTCCTGAAGGTCGGGGTCCACATCGGCAAAGGAAACGGTGCGGCGGGCGCGCCTCTGTTCCTCTTTTCGAACGACTTCCTGACCTGTGCCGCCCTCTTTTTTGCTTTGCACCAGCAGCGCCACGTCAAGTGCGCAGTTGCAGCGCATGAACTCCTCTTCGGTAAACGTCATCCCGAAGGCAGCTTCCAGACGGGTGTAAACCCCCAGGCTGGAAAGACTGTCTCCTCCCAGATCGAAGATGAAGTGCGCCTTATCCCCGATTTCCGAAACGGGCAGGCTGAGCTCGGCGGAGAACAGCTCCTTGACTTGGGCGAGTATAGCCGCAAACTCGGGGGTGTATTCCTCGGACGGGGATACAGTCGCGTTCTTGCGCTGGACTTTCTTCACGATGGCAGCGATGGGGTTTTTGCGCTCGGTGCCGGAAGGCGGTAGCTCTGCGGGCGCGTCCCTCCAGACAATGTCCGCATTCACGCGCTTGAGTTCTCCAGACTGCAGGTCGAGTTCCGCCAGCGGCCAGCCGCCGGACTCGATGCCCTTTTTCAGCTTCTGACGCTGGACCTTGATGCCATTTGCCAAAGGCAGGGGTTGCAGCGAGAGATACACGTGCCTGAGTTTTTTAAAGACAGGCAGTGCGCCGTCTTTTTCCGCGATGATGGCGGCGAGTTCCTTCAACTTTTCGCTGTCCGCCAAAGCCGCGCGGGATTCGATGACCAGCGTGATGGCTTCGTACCCCTTGCCGTCCGCCACGCCCACCACACAGAGCTGTTCTGCGTGGGCAAGGCCGGCGAACGCGTCTTCCAGCTCGTCCGGATACACGTTTTCGCCGGACTCGTTGACGATGACTTCCTTCAGCCGCCCCTCGATCCAGAGATACCCCCTGTCGTCGATGCGGCCGATGTCTCCCGTGGTGAACCAGCCGTCGGCATCCACCGCGGGAGGGACCATCTTTCCTTCTTCCATCCTGCCGATGTGCATCGTTTTGCTGCGCACGAACAGCTCGCCCACATTGGGGCGTTCCGGATCAAAGGGAGCGATGCGGTATTCGACGGAAGGCAGGGGCTCACCGCAGCAGAGGGAAAGCTTGTCCTTAATCTTATCCCTAAAGCATACGCCCGTGATGCCCAGCTCCGTCATGCCGAAACCGATAATCAGGTCGTATCCCAGGCCGTTGAGCGTGCGAACGGTTTCGGGCAGCACGCGGCCGCCGCCGCTGATGAGGCAGCGTATCTTGTTTCCCAACAGGTTCTGCTGGATTTTTCTGGCGGCGTGGTCCGCTAAAATTTGCCTGGTGACTTTGGGGGCGAACTTTTGGAAAAACAGGCTGACGGCAATCAGTGCTTTCAGGGAGCGTGTCTTCCCCGTCATTTTCGCCTTGCGCCAGATGCCCTGGTTGATGCTGTTCCAAAACAGCGGTACGTTGAAGATGTGGGTCACCCCGTGCTTCTGGCAGGCTTCCATCGTGGTGGCGGCGGAGCGGTCCTTCGGATACACCAGAACCTTGCCATACACCGAAAAATGCACCATCAGCGCGACGAACCCGAAGATGTGGTGCATGGGCAGATAGGCCAGCACCTTGATGTCTCCGTCGTATATGAAGTTCTCCCGCGCCTTGATGATGGTCCAGCCGTCGATGGGCTGGCCGATGATCGCCGCGCCGTCGTACACGAACACGCGGGAAGTCTCAGTGGTGCCGGAGGTGCAAAGGGCGATTTTATCCTCCCACTGCTCCTCGAAATACAGCGCCATGTGGTTTTTCAGCACCGCAGAGGGATGAACGGACAGCACCCCGTCGGGAAGCGGCGTGTCATAGGGCGTGATGAGGGCGGTGGCGCCGGTCTGCTTAAGGATGTGCGCCAGCCCCGCAGCGGAACAGCGGAAGTCGATCAGCACGGGCTTGAACCCCGCCATGAGCAGCGACCATACAATCACCGGGTATTGGGGGTTCGTGTCCCACCGGACGCCCACAAACTCGCCCCGCCGGTCCTTGCCGAGAACGGACTGGATGTGGCTGGCGCAGTTACGGACCATATAGCCGTACTGGGCATAGGTGATGTACTGAATGTCGCCGTCTTCATCGTCGTACTCGGCCGCGATTTTCGGGCCGTTGGCGATGATGGTTTCGTAAAGATGCTTAAAGTTCAGCGGGCCTTCCGCGAGCCTGCGGTTGATCTGCATTAAAGTCGCCAAAATGCCACCTCATATGTTTGATAGACATTTTATTCTAGCATAAGCAGCCTGCCTTGTCATCAAACATCAAAAACTGCCGCTCCGAATGGGAGCGGCAGTTGGTTTTTATCTAACGGTTTAGTACATTCCACCCATGTCCGGGGCAGCGGGAGCGGCCGCGGGAGGCGTGGGAATGTCGCACACCAGGCTTTCGGTGGTGAGAGCCATGGAAGCGATGGACGCGGCGTTCTGCAGGGCACTTCTGGTGACCTTGGTGGGGTCGATGATGCCGAACTCGGCCATGTCGCCATAAGTGTCGGTGGCGGCGTTGTAGCCATAGCCCTTGCCGCCGTTACGCTTAACGGCGTCCACAACCACGGCACCGTCCACGCCGGCGTTGATGGCGATCTGACGGAGGGGTTCTTCCAGCGCGCGGGCCACCAGCAGGGCACCGGTTTTTTCGTCGCCGGAGAGTTCTTCGACGACCTGATACACTTCGGGCAGTACGTCGATCAGGGCGACGCCGCCGCCGGGGACGATGCCCTCTTCCACAGCCGCGCGGGTAGCAGCCAGGGCGTCCTCGATGCGCATCTTCTTTTCCTTCATCTCCACTTCGGTGGCAGCGCCAACGCGCAGCACCGCGACGCCGCCGGCGAGCTTGGCCAGGCGCTCCTGGAGCTTTTCGCGGTCGTAATCGGAAGTGGTGATTTCAATCTGGGCGCGGATGGCGGCAATGCGGTTGGATACGGCTTCGGAGGAGCCGGCGCCATCCACGATGGTGGTGTTGTCCTTGTCCACCTTAACCTGCTTGGCGCTGCCCAGCATGTCGACAGTGGCTTCCTTCAGCTCGATGCCCAGTTCAGAGGAAATGACCTGGCCGCCGGTGAGGATGGCGATATCTTCGAGCATGGCCTTCCTGCGGTCGCCAAAGGCGGGAGCCTTGACGGCAACGGTGACAAAGGTGCCGCGCAGGCGGTTGACGATCAGGGTCGCGAGCGCTTCGCCTTCAATGTCCTCGGCGATGATGAGCATCTTCCTGCCGGTCTGCATCTGCCACTCGAGGAAGTGCAGAATCTCCTGCACGGAGCTGATCTTCTTGTCGGTGATGAGGATGGCGGGGTTCTCCAGCTCGGCGATCATCTTCTCGGCGTCGGTTACCATGTAAGCGGAGACGTAACCGCGGTCAAACTGCATGCCGCGCACGGTTTCCATCTCGGTCTTCATGGTCTTGGACTCTTCCACGGTGATGATGCCGTCGTTGCCCACGACTTCCATCGCATGGGCGATCAGCTTGCCCACCTCGGAACTGTCCGCCGAGTTGGTGGCGACCATTTCGATGTCCTTCTTGCTTTCGACCTTCTTGCACATCTTCTGAAGGCCTTCCACGGCGGTGGCAACGGCCTTTTCGATGCCGCGCTTGAGCATCATGGGGTTCGCGCCGGCAGCCAGGTTGCGAAGGCCTTCGCGCACCATGGCCTGGGCGAGCAAAGTGGCGGTGGTGGTGCCGTCGCCGGCGATGTCGTTGGTCTTGACGGCAACTTCCTTCACCAGCTGGGCGCCCATGTTCTCAAAGGGATCGGCGAGTTCGATTTCCTTCGCGATGGTCACGCCGTCATTGGTGATGAGGGGCGCGCCGTACTTCTTGTCCAGAACGACGTTCCTGCCCTTCGGGCCAAGGGTTATTTTAACGGTATTCGCCAGAGCGTTGACGCCGGCTTCAAGGGCTTTCCTTGCTTCGTCTCCGTACTTGATCTGCTTTGCCATTTACGTACTCCTCCTGACTTATTCCACCACTGCAAGAATGTCACTCTGGCGGACGATGATGTATTCTTCCTTGTTCAGCTTGATCTCGGTGCCGGCGTACTTGGAATAGACGACCTTATCGCCAGCCTTGACGTGCATGACGACTTCCTTGCCGTCGACGTTTCCGCCGGGGCCCACGGAAATCACTTCCGCGATCTGGGGTTTTTCCTTCGCGGAACCGGGCAGCACGATGCCGCTCTTCGTGGTTTCCTCGAGCTCGATGTTCTTGATGACGACGCGGTCAGCCAAAGGCTTGAGTGTCATGGAAATCCCTCCTGTATCTGAGTGAATGATCAATCAAGTTGTTGTTAGCACTCGATACTCATGAGTGCTAACAGGTATATCATAGTATAGCCCAGCAAAGAAGACAATATCCAAATTCGGCTATTTTTGCAAATTTTTCTTAATTTGTAAAACCGGAGTGAAGAAAATTCCCGAATACTCCAATTTGCTCTCGATTGCTTTAATTTTCGCCCTTGTTTGATTTTCGCCCCTGTTTTACATTTTTCAATAATGCATATTTGCGCGCATATGGTATACTGCTAACAAGGGAGGAAACGACCATGGACAAATGGGATTACCGCTTTCTTGAGCTGACGCACACCATCGCCAACTGGTCCAGCTGTTTTCAGGAAAACAGGAAGATCGGCGCCACCATCGTGAAGAACAAGCGCATCCTGACCACGGGGTACAACGGCGCGCCTGCAGGCATCAAAAGCTGCGTTGAGCGGGGCGAATGCCTGCGCCGCAAGCTGAACATTCCCTCCGGCACGCGGCACGAGCTTTGCTATGCCGTCCACGCCGAGCAAAACGCCATCATACAGGCGGCAAAGCTGGGCATTTCCATCGACGGCGCAACTCTTTACTGCACCCATCAGCCCTGCGTGCTGTGCGCGAAAATGATTGTAAACGCAGGCATTTCCCGGGTGGTATATTCCAGCGGGTATCCGGACGAGTTTTCGACGGAAATTCTGAAGGAAGGTCGTGTTCTGGTGGAAAAACTGCCCTGGCCCCCCGAAGAACCCGAAGATGAGGACAGCGACCCTGCGTAAATCGAACTAAATCAAACTACCGTCAAAGGCAGGGGTATAGGCGGCGTCTGCGGACCCGCCTTTTTGTATGAACACGTTCTGAAGACTGCGGCTCAGGGCGTGTTCCACCGCCCTTTCGTACTCGCGCTTGGTCAGTCTGCGGTTCAGAAAGGGCATGTTGACGGCGGCGTACATCGGCGTGTACTGCCGCATCAGAGACAGGCGCACCGAATCTCCCAGTTCATCCGCAAGAAAGTCAATCACCTTTCTGGTATCGTCCACGCTGCCTGGCAGCACGAGATGGCGCACCAGCGTACCCTTCTTGGCGATGCCTTCCCCGTCCGTTTCAAACGGACCGGTCTGCCGGGCCATCTCCTTTATCGCTTCCCCGGCGATGGCAAAATAATCCGCCGCTGCGGAGTATTTTTTAGATAACGCTTCGGAAACGTACTTCAAATCCGGAAGATAAACGTCCACCAGCCCTTCCAGTCTTTTGAGCATTTCGACATTTTCATAGGCGTTGGAGTTCCAGATGACCGGAACCGTCAGTCCCCTCTTTTTCGCCAAAGCGATGGCCGAAGCCAGCACGTTGGCGTGGGGCGTGGGTGTGACAAGGTCAACATTGTGTGCGCCCGCCTGTTCCAGACGCAAAAAAAGGTCGGAAAGGGCCTGCTCGTCCATTTCCGTTCCGATGATGCGTGCGGAAATATCGCTGTTCTGGCAGAAGACGCATCGCAAATTGCAGCCGGAGAAAAAGACGGCGCCCGCGCCCCTGGTGCCGGAAATCGGCGGTTCCTCCCACTGGTGGAGCATAGCCCGGGCAACGCGGGGCAGCCTTCCTGCGCCGCAAAAACCTGCCTGTTCTTCTCTGTTTACCGGGCAGCGCCGGGGGCAGAAATCGCAAAAGGGCATGTTCTTCCCTCCAATTTTCAACTTTGACTCATTTTTCGGAGCAGTTGCGCATGATAATCACCGAGGTGATTTCGTGCGCGTTCTGCATATGGCAAATTCCTACTTTTTCGTGCGCCGTTTGCTTGCCGGCAAGCTCAACGGGCTATCTGCGGAAGGAGTCCGCGTTGAAGCCGCGGCTACGGTGCCCAAAGGCGCATCTGAGCTGCCCTTTTTGGTGCATGACCTGCCCGTCCCCCGCTCCATCAACCCCGTTGGGGATGCCGCAGCTTTCATTCGCGCGCTGGAAATCATCCGAAAGGGCAGTTACGACATCGTCCACACACACAGCGCAAAGGCAGGGTTCATCGGCAGGCTGGCGGCGTACTTTCTGGATGTGCCCTGCGTCCATTCCGTTCACGGTCTGCCCTTTTATGAAGGGCAAAACCCTTTTGCACACGGATTTTTCAAGGCGCTGGAACGCTTCGCCGGTAAGCGGTGTTCCCTGATTCTCGCCCAGAACCATGAGGACTGCGAAACGCTGCGAAAACTTCTGCCCCACCAACAGGTGCTTTACGAGGGCAACGGGCTGGATGTTGCAATGGTGTCGGCGTACGCTGCCCAACGGGACGAAGCGCGAAAGCGCATGGGGCTCAAGGAAACGGATGTTGCCGTCGCCATGTTCGCGCGGTTCGAGCCCGTCAAACGGCAGGACGTGTTTTTGGATGCTTTTGAGCAGGCGGCGGCGAAGAACGGGAATCTCGTCGCTGTGTTTGCCGGGGCGGACATGGGCCGGGGCGGAACGTACGCAAGCGGGATACTCCGGCGCATCGAGCAGTCGCCCTTCAAAGAACGCATCTTAAACCTAGGTTTTCTGGAAGAGCCCCTTTCCACCCTTTGCGGGTGCGATATTGTGGCGCTGACCTCCGAAAAAGAGGGCATACCGCGCATCGTGATGGAGGGCATGGCGCTTTCGCTGCCGGTTTGCGCAACGGACGCTCCCGGAACAAGGGAACTGGTGCGCCATCGCGCAAGCGGGCTGCTCTCCCCCGTTGGGGACAGTGAAGTGTTTTGCGTGAACCTTCTGGAGCTCGCCGGGGACGCGGCGCTCAGAAAAGCCCTCGGGGAAGCGGGAAACCGCTTTGCCCGGGCAGAACTTGACGAAAGTCTGGTCATAAAA
Organism: Christensenellales bacterium; assembly: GCA_050945935.1. Lineage (GTDB taxonomy): Bacteria > Bacillota > Clostridia > Christensenellales > CALWSW01 > CALNBC01. Next base: position 2,495 of record JBMNTW010000044.1, on the reverse strand, counting down.
CGGATTCTTACCGCATATGCTTCCATGCTGGCAGATCGGAGCTGAGAACGCAAAGCTGGAGGTCGTCTTGAAGGGCATACTTTTGGCCGGCGGGCGTGCTACCCGCCTTTATCCCGTTACGCGGGCCGTTTCCAAGCATCTGCTCCCGGTCTATGACAAGCCCATGTTCTACTACCCGCTTTGCACGCTGATGCAGTCCGGCGTGCGCGAATTGCTCCTGATCAGCAACGCCAAAGATGTGGACCTGTTCCGCCAGCACCTGGGCGACGGTTCCGCCCTGGGCATGCGGGTCTGCTACGCGATTCAGCACTTCCCCCTTGGCATTGCGGACGCTTTGCGCATCGGCAGGGAGTTTGTTGGGAAAGACCGCTGCGCCCTCGCCCTGGGGGACAATGTATTTTTCGGCACGAAACACCTGAGCGCCCTGAAAGCCGCGGCCAGCGACGAGGACGCCGTGATTTTCGGTATCGAGTGCGAGGACCCCACCCAGTACGGGGTGGTGGAAATCGCGCCGGACGGCCGCGCCATATCCATCGAAGAAAAACCCAAGCATCCGCGCTCCAACCTTGCTGTGCCGGGGCTGTATTTTTACCCCGGTGACGCCTGCGAAATCGCCTGCAGTCTGACCCCTTCCGCCCGCGGCGAGCTGGAAATCACGGACGTGAACGCCGAATACCTGCGCCAGGGGCGGCTGAAGGCCGTTGTGCTGGACACCACCTGGCTGGACGCCGGCACCTTCGACGGCCTGCTGACCGCCGTTACGCTGGCGTCCAGGGAATCCGCCGCCGGCCGTTCCCCCGGCTGCGTGGAGGCGGAGGCATTGAATCAGGGGTTTATAGATAAAGCGCAGTTTGAGCGCATCGTGAAGGGCTACGCGGGCACGGCATACGGCGAAATGCTCAAAATCGCGGGGAATCTGCCATGATTTTTGAGAATACGCATCTTTTCGGGGTTGTGATCATCACGCCCCAGCTGTTTCGGGACGAGCGGGGCAGTTTCTCCGAGATTTTCCGCATGGACGAGTTCGCGAAAAACGGCATTCCGCGTACCTTTGCCCAGGAAAACTGCTCGCTTTCACAAAAAGGGGTGCTGCGGGGGCTGCATTTTCAGGACCCGCCCCAGGGCAAGCTCGTTTGGGTGGCCCACGGCGAAGCCTTTGATGTGGCGGTGGACATCCGCCCCGGCTCGCCTACGTTCGGTAAGCACGTTTCCCTCATTCTTTCGGGCAGGGACAGGCGGATGCTCTACATTCCCGAAGGGTTCGCCCACGGTTTTCTGGCGCTTTCGGAAGACACGGTCTTTTGCTACAAATGCACCGCCTATTACGCACCAATGGCGCAAAGGGGCATCCGGTGGGACGATCCCGCCCTTTCCATCGAATGGCCCAGTTATCCGCGCTACTTGTCTGAAAAGGACGCCAGCCTTCCCACCCTGCGGGAGCTTTTCGGCTAGTGGATGAATCGCCTGAACAACGCCATGACGCCATCAAATCCGGCAATGCTGCCGGATTTGAATGTTTTTGGCGTTTCACCGATTGCATCCTCAGGTTGAGTTTAACCTGCGGGCTGCGAGACGGTTTTGCCCATGTTGTTCATATCACCGATGATGAGCTCCACCTCTTTCACCTCGCCTGCGCGCCAGATGGAGAGCTTCAGCACATCGCCCACGTTTCGGGACTTGATCGCCTGCGAAAGCTCGGCAAAGGTAGTGATGGTCTTCCCTTCCACTCCGACGATGACGTCGTCCACCATCATCCCTGCCGCATACGCAGGACCGTCGGCGTAAACCACGGAAACATACACACCTTGCGGCACCTGCAGTTCTTCGGAAAGGAACTGGGTAACTTCGTACCCCTGAATGCCGATGGCGGGATGGGGAACATAGCCGTACTGAATGAGCTGGCGGATGACGGGCAGCGCGTCGTTGATGGGGATGGCGTAGCCCAGGCCTTCCGCGGCGATGGCGTTGCCGTAATCGTCGTATCCGGCCACGATGGTCTTCATGGTGACGACGCCGATGACCTCACCCTTTTCGTTAAGCAGCGGGCCGCCGCTGTTGCCGGGGTTGACGGCGGCGTTGGTCTGGATGTAGTTCTGGACTTTGCCGTCGTTGTTGATTTCGCGGTCCAGGCCGCTGATGATGCCGTTGGTGCAGGTCAGCTTCAAAGTGCCAAGAGGATCGCCGATGGCCACTGCCGTGTCGCCGATGCGAAGGGTGGAAGAATCGCCAAGGGCGGCGGGCTTCAGGTTGGAGGCGTTTTTCGCCTTCAGCACGGCAAGGTCCACCGTGGCGTCCGTTCCGATGATGTCCGCTTCATACTCCACGCCTTCGCAGGTGACGTAAACCTTTTCCGCACCTTCGATGATGTGGTTGTTGGTGACGATGTAGCCGTCCGCGGTGAGGATGATGCCCGTACCGGTGGAAGTTTCCTCTTCGTTGTTCCTCCTGGTGACTTCGCTGTACACATGAATTCTGCTGGACACGCCGCACACCGA
>JBMNTW010000043.1:0-11163 GCA_050945935.1 Christensenellales bacterium | reverse complement strand
CTGCTCATCCGCCGCATCACCGGCAGGAGAGTGTGCCGCAGCTGCGGAGCGACCTTCCACATCAGCAGGCTTACCCCCGATGCGGTTTGCGACAAGTGCGGCGGCGAGCTCTACCAGCGCGCCGACGACAAGCTTGAAACCATCGAGAACCGCCTCAATGTCTACACCGCGCAAACCAAGCCGCTCATCGAGTACTACGCCGCCAAGGGGCTGCTTAAGTCCATCGACGGCGAGCTGGACATCGATGTTGTGACCGAACAGATCTGCGCGATACTGGAGCAGCTGTAATGACTCTGAAATCTCCGCAGGAAATCGCAATCATGCGTCAGGCGGGGGCTATCACCCGGGGCGCGCTGGCAGCAGCCAAGGATGCCGTGCGCCCTGGAGTCACAACTCTTGCGATCGACAGGATTGTCGAGGATTACATCCGCGCCGCCGGCGCCGTGCCGTCCTTCAAGGGATACGGCGGGTTTCCCGGATCGGCGTGCGTTTCCGTCAACGATGAGGTGGTTCACGGGATTCCCGGGGACCGGGTCTTAAAAGAGGGCGACATTGTGAGCATCGACGTGGGGGCCATCTACAAGGGCTTCCACGGCGACGCCGCCCGTACCTACCCGGTCGGAAGGATTTCTGCGGACGCGCAGCGCCTGATCGATGTTACGAGGCAGTGCTTCTACGAAGGCATCCGCTACGCGAAGGTTGGCTACCGCCTAGGAGACATAGGCGCCGCCATCCAGAGCTATGCCGAAGCCGCTGGCTTTTCGGTGGTAAGGGAGCTCATCGGACACGGTGTTGGCCGGAACCTCCACGAACCGCCGGATGTCCCGAATTACGGTGTTCCCGGCCGCGGGCTGAGGCTTCAGCAGGGGATGACCCTCGCGGTGGAGCCGATGATCAACGCGGGAACGCGCAAGGTAAGAACCCTTGAGGACGGATGGACCGTCGTCACCGCGGACGGGGCCTATTCGGCCCATTACGAGAACTCCATCGCCATTACGGACGGCGAGCCCCTGATTCTGACTGTGATGTGAGGAAACGGGAATGAAAGAGTTTTCGCAAATGGTGGGCAGAGCAGCCGTCAGCAAGGCAGGGCGGGACAAAGGAAGGCTTTTCATCATACTTGAAGTATCGGACGGCGGTCATGTGCTGATCGCGGACGGCAAGCTACGAAAGATGGAAAGGCCCAAGCGCAAAAAGCTCATGCATCTTCGCCTGAAGCCGGTGGTTTTTGAACACATCGTCAAGCTATATGCCGACGGTCAGTTGAAAAACAGCGACATCAGGAGCGCTCTGGCAACGATTGAGCAAAGCGACGACGAATCGATCAAGGAGGATACAGCTTGTCCAAGCAAGACGTAATCGAAGTTGAAGGCAGAGTGACCGAAGCGTACCCAAACGCCGTGTTTGAAGTCGAGCTGCAGAACGGTCACAAGATCCTTGCCCACATTTCCGGCAAGCTGCGCATGAACTTCATCCGCATCCTGCCCGGCGACCGGGTGACCATAGAGCTTTCGCCCTATGACCTGACCCGGGGGCGCATCACCTGGCGCGCCAAGAACTAGTTCGGAACACTGCCAAAAGGCTTACGAAAGAGCCGGAGTAAAAGCTTCGGGAAACCCACAATCTCAGGAGGAAACAACCATGAAAGTCAGGCCTTCCGTAAAACCGATCTGTGAAAAGTGCAAGATCATCAAGCGCAAGGGCCGCGTTATGGTCATCTGCGAGAACCCCAAGCACAAGCAGAAGCAGGGCTAACCCTTCTGTGGTGTAGCGGGGTTCATCCCTTGCTTTTGGAAGACCCCTAATATTCCTGGCGCGGTGCGGCTGAAATTTCTACCGCGCAAGTTACCATAAACGACAGCCGAAAGCACTTCGGCAAGAACCAAACCTTACCAGGAGGTGCACAAACCACATGGCTCGTATTTCCGGTGTAGACCTGCCCCGCGATAAGCGAATCGAAATCGGCCTTACGTATATTTACGGCATCGGCCGCAAGACCGCGAAGGACATCCTCGCCGCGACCGGCGTTGATCCCGATACTCGCGTGCGCGACCTGTCCGAAACCGACGAACATAAGCTCAGAGAATACATCGACCATCATCTGAAGGTCGAGGGTGACCTTCGCCGTGAAGTGTCGCTGAACATCAAGCGCCTGATCGAGATCGGCTGCTATCGCGGCGTGCGTCATCGTCGCGGCCTGCCCGTTCGCGGCCAGAACACCAAGACCAACGCCCGCACCCGCAAGGGTCCGAAGCGCCAGGTCAGCAAGAAGAAGTAAAGGAGGGAACACCACATGGCAAAAGCTGCCCCTAAAGCAAAAAAGGCGGTGCGCAGGCGCCGCGAAAAGAAGAACATTGAGCGTGGTGCTGCCCACATCCGTTCTTCCTTCAACAACACGATGGTAACCATCACCGATACCCAGGGCAACGCCCTTTCCTGGGCTTCCGCCGGCGGCCTCGGCTTCCGCGGCTCCAGGAAGAGCACGCCCTTTGCCGCCCAGATTGCGGCGGAAACCGCAGCCAAGGCTGCTATGGAACATGGACTCAAGACCGTTGAGGTTTACGTGAAAGGCCCCGGTTCGGGCCGCGAAGCCGCGATCCGCGCGCTGCAGGCTGCCGGACTTGAGGTCAACATGATCAAGGACGTCACCCCGATCCCCCACAATGGCTGCCGTCCGCCCAAGCGCAGAAGAGTCTGATGAGGAGGTACTAAACTTATGGCAAGATATACAGATTCCGTGTGCCGTCAGTGCCGCCGGGAAGGTCAGAAGCTGTTTCTGAAGGGCGATCGCTGCTACAGCGCCAAGTGCGCCATTGACCGTCGTCCCACCCCGCCCGGACAGCATGGCGCAGGCCGTCGCAAGATTTCCGAGTACGGCACCCAGCTTCGTGAAAAGCAGAAAACCCGCCGTGCATACGGTGTATTAGAATCCCAGTTCAGGAAATACTATGAAAAAGCTGCCCGCGAAAAGGGCATCACCGGCGAAAACATGCTCCGCATGCTGGAGCAGCGCCTGGACAACGTCGTGTATCGTCTGGGATTCGGTGAATCGCGGCCCCAGGCCCGCCAGTTTGTCACCCACGGCCATGTGCGTGTGAACGGCAACAAGGTTGACATTCCCTCTTATCAGGTGAAGGTCGGCGACGTGATCACCGTCAAGGAGCGCAGCAGGGACATCGAGCGTCTGAAGGACCTTCGCGAAAATGGCCTGGGACGCCCCGTTCCCAAGTGGTTGGAGCTGGACGCCGCGAACCTGACCGGCAAAGTCGTTGCTCTGCCCGAACGCGAGGACATCGACCTCAGCATCGAGGAGCATTTCATTGTCGAGTTGTACTCCAGGTAACCGGATTGGTTAGACCGCGGCCCTCAACACGACGACAAACAGGAGGGTATCACGCATGTTAGAAATGGAAAAGCCCAAGATTGAATGCGTCAAAATGGAAGACAAGTATGGCGTATTCGTCGTTGAGCCTCTGGAGCGCGGTTTCGGCACCACCATGGGCAACTCGCTTCGGCGGGTACTGCTCTCCTCGCTGCCCGGTGTGGCTGTAACGTCCATCAAGATCGATGGCGTGCAGCACGAGTTTTCCACCATTCCGGGCATCAAGGAGGACGTCACCGAGATCATTCTCAATCTCAAACAGCTCAGGGCAAAGCTGTATACCGACGTTCCCAAAACATTGACCATCGACGCCACCGGACCTTGCGAAGTCACCGCAGCCAATATTGCCTCAGACGCAGACGTCGAAATCGTAAACCCGGATCTGCACATTGCCACCTTGAACGAAGACGGCAGGCTCCACATGGAGCTCACCCTCGAAAAGGGCAAGGGCTATGTGCTGGCTGAAAAGAACAAGAAGCCGGGTTTGCCCATTGGCACCATCGCCATCGATTCCATCTTTACCCCGATCACCAAGGTGAACTTCACCGTGGAGAACACCCGCGTAGGCCAGGTTACGGACTACGACAAGCTGACTCTCCATATCTGGACGGACGGCAGCATCAAGCCTGACGAGGCGTGCAGCTTTGCGGCAAAGATCCTGTCCGAGCATCTTTCCCTGTTCATCAACCTGACCGACAATGTTTCCAACATGGAGATTCTCGTCGAAAAGGAAGAGGACAAGAAGGAAAAGATACTCGAAATGTCCATCGAGGAGCTGGATCTTTCCGTCCGTTCCTTCAACTGCCTCAAGCGCGCGAACATCAACACTGTCGAAGAACTCGTTCAAAAGAGCGAGGAAGACATGATGAAGGTCCGGAACTTGGGCAGGAAGTCCCTTGAGGAAGTCGCTCAGAAGCTTGCGGCGCTGGGACTGAGTCTGCGCCGCAACGACGAATAATCCGCCCCAAGGAGGAAAGCGCAAAATGCATAACCGCAAGCTCAACCGTCCGAGCGACCAGCGCAAAGCCGCCCTTCGCAGCCTGACGACGGCCTTCATCTGGAACGGCAAGATCGTTACCACTGAAGCCCGCGCGAAGGAAGTGCGCTCCGTTGCTGAAAAGCTCATCACGCTGGCTGCGAAGGAATATAAGAATTCCCAGGAAGTCAAGAAGACGGTGAAGGACAAGAACGGCAACGAAGCCACCATCACCACCAGGAACGACCTCCCCAGCAAGCTGCACGCACGCCGTCAGATTATGGCGTACCTTTATGACGTTAAGGAGCCTAAGAAGCAGGGCGAGAGCAAGGGTGATTACCATCTCCGCACCCGCAAGATCAACCATCCCGTGGTTGAAAAGCTCTTCAACGAGTACGGCCCCAGGTACGAGAACCGCAACGGCGGCTACACCCGCATCGTCAAGATGGGTCCCCGCCGCGGCGACGGCGCCGAGATGTGCATCCTCGAGCTGGTCTAACCGGAAAGGTTCAAAAGGAAGCTGGCATTTTGTCCGCTTCCTTTTTTTATAAAGCGCAGGCGAAAAGTCCGTTTTGCGGCATCGAAATATCAGATTTTTTAACGCCAGAACATAAGAAAATCAGGCGGGATAACCCGCCTGATTTGCGTTATTCAAGGAGCTGGGGCTAACAGCCTTGTTCCAACAGGCCCTTCAGGGCGCTGTATCTCGTCTGCTCGTGGTCGTTTTCCACCATATACGAAAGGGTGGAGGGCCTGCCGATGATGACCGCGCGGTTCCTCGCCCGGGTGATGGCGGTGTAAAGCAGGTTCCTCGTCATCAGCTGGGGCGGTCCGCCGCAAAGGGGCAGAAGCACCACCGGGAACTCGCTTCCCTGGGACTTGTGGATGGAGATGCAGTACGCCAGTTCCAGCTCGCCCATTTCGCCAAAGGTGTAGAAGGCGGTGCGCTCGTCGTCAAACAGCACTTCCACCAACTTGTCCCGCTGGTGAATGGCCATGATGGTGCCGATGTCCCCGTTGAACACGCCGCAACCGTCAGGCTCGCCGGAAAGCGTTGGTCTGGTCCACTCCATCTTGTAGTTGTTCTTGATCTGCATCACCTTGTCCCCCACGCGAAACAGCGTTTCGCCGTAGGTCATCTCCGCCTTGGCGCGGTCCTTGGGGTTCAGGGCGTCCTGCAGCAGCTTGTTCAGGCTGTGTACGCCCAAAGGACCTTTTTTGGTGGGGGAGAGTACCTGAAGGTCCGTCCACACGTCCCCCAGCCTGCCGTTTTTGCAAATGTCCACCACCCGGCGCTGCACGTCCTCCTGCACGGGGCGGGGTTCGAAGGCGAAATCCTCGGTATAGTCTAAAAGCGGCAGCTTTCCGGCGTTGATGAGGGCGGCGTTTTCCGCGATGCGGCTTCTGCCGCTCTGGCGAAAGATGCGGTTCAGCCGGAACACGGGAAATTTGCCGCTGTTGATGATGTCCCTCAGCACGTTGCCGGCGCCCACGGAGGGAAGCTGGTCCGCGTCGCCCACAAGGAGCAGGCGCGCGCCGTCCGGCAGGGCTAAAAGCAGGCGGTACATCAGCATCGCGTCGATCATGGAGGCTTCGTCCACGATGAACACGTCCGCGTCCAGAGGGTCTTCGTCGTTCTTGAAGAAAAAGTCGCCGTTGTACTCCAGCAGGCGATGGATGGTGCGCGCTTCCCTGCCCGCCGCTTCGGACAATCGCTTCGCCGCCCTGCCCGTGGGGGCGCAAAGCTCCACGCGAAAGCCCATCTTGTCCATCAGCGCCAGCACAAACTGCATGATCGTGGTTTTGCCCGTGCCCGGTCCGCCGGTGACCACCATCACGCCGCAGTCCACGGCGGCTAGCACCGCTTCGCGCTGGGCGTCGTCCAGCACCTTGCCGGTAGCGCGCTCAAGGGCGCGCAGTTCCGCCGGCGCGTCAATGGGCAGGCCCTGTCCGCTTAATTCGGCAAGTTCCAGAAGCATGTTGGCGATTTCGCTTTCAAAGGTCCAGAAAGCGGGAAGAAACACCAGATCCTGACCGGATATTCTTCGCGCGTACAGCTTGTGCTTTAAGATGAGCTCGTAAAGCTGGTCTTCCACGTCGCTTTCCTCACAGCCCAGCATGTCCGCCGCGAATGCCACCAGCCTGTCCGCCGGCAGGCAGGTGTGCCCCCCGTCCGAAGCGGCGCGGGAAAGGGCGTGCTTGATGCCTGCGGAAATGCGGAAGGGGGAATCGAAGGCGATGCCGACTTTGCGCGCGATGCGGTCGGCGGTGACAAAACCGATGCCCTCAATGTCGTCCACCAGGGAGTAGGGGTCGGTGGTGACGACGGTGAGCGTCCTGTCTCCGTACTGGCGGTAGAGCTTGACCGCCTGATTGGCGGTGATGCCGTATTCCGAAAGGCCCATCACAATGTCCCGCATGGCGGAATGCAGGGCGTAGGACTCGCTGATCTCCATTGCCCGCGCCATGGAGATGCCCTTGACTTCCGCAAGCCTTTCCGGTTCCTGCTCGATGACGCGAAGAGTGTCCGCCCCGAAGGCGCGGACGATATTGCGCGCCGTCGCTTCCCGCACGCCGCGAATCAACCCGCTGGCAAGGTACCGCTCGATGGCGTCCTCGCCTTCCGGCCGGTTCATCTGGATGTAGGAGAACTTGAACTGCCTGCCGTAATCCCGATGGTCCACCCATTCGCCCGAAAGCGTCACGTCCATACCCGGCGCTGCCGCCGGCGTGACGCCCACAGCAGTAATCAGGGCGCTTTTGCCGCCATTGTCCACGGCGAGTTCCAGCACCGTCCAACCGTTTTCGTCGTTCCTGAAAACGACTGCGCCGATTACACCTTTTAACTCTTCCATAACCGCATTATACGATGAATCCCGTCTGCAAAGGAAGCGCTTTGTCCAAATATGTGTTTGCTTTTTAGAAACGCGTATGCATGCAGGAACAGCGCTGAAGAAGCAATTCCTGCGTCAAATTCCATTTTCGCTGGAAATCGGCGGTATAAAATGCAGTTTTCACGCAAAACTTGTAATCAGAACCCATTTGCGGCTTTGCAAGACCGGCACAAATGATGTATACTATAGCCGGTCCCATTCAGGGAAGACAATCAACGGCCCCTAAAAACGTTAGGAGGAAAAACTGAAGATGAAAAAGTACCTTGCCATTCTTCTCGCGGTCGTGATGTGCGCCGTGCTGTTCGCCGGCTGCCAGCAGACCCCCGCTGCCCCCGAAGGGAATGAAGGCGAAGTCACCCCCGGTGGCGAACAGCAGCCCACCGAAGGCGGCACCTACGAACTCGCGATGATCACCGACCTCGGCACCATCGACGACAAGTCCTTCAACCAGGGCACCTGGGAAGGCCTGAAGCAGTACGCTGATGAGCACAACATCACCAGCAAGTACTACAAGCCCACCGAGCAGTCCAACGACGCTTACCTCGCTGCCATTCAGCTGGCTGTGGAAGGCGGCGCGAAGGTCATCGCCACCCCCGGCTTCCTGTTCGAGGTTCCCGTTTACCTCGCTCAGGACCTCTATCCGGATGTTTGCTTCATCCTGGTCGACGGCAACCCCAACGACGCTGACTACGACAACGGCCCCACCTACAGGACCGAGAAGAACGTCGTCGGCATCACCTACGCTGAAGAACAGTCCGGCTTCCTGGCTGGCTACGCTGCTGTGAAGGACGGCTACACCAAGCTCGGCTTCATGGGCGGCATGGCTGTTCCCGCCGTCGTCCGCTTCGGCTACGGCTTTGTGCAGGGCGCTGAGTATGCCGCGAAGGAACTGGGTATTTCCGGCATCGAAGTGAAGTACCACTACACCGGCGGCTTCGACGCTACCCCCGAAGCCCAGGCTCTGGCTGCTTCCTGGTACAACAGCGGCACCGAAGTCATCTTCGCCTGCGGCGGTTCCGTCGGCAACTCCGTGTTCGCGGCTGCCGAAGCCAACAACGGCAAGGCCATCGGCGTTGACGTTGACCAGTCCGGCGAGTCCGAAACCATCATCACCTCTGCGATGAAGGGCCTCGGCGCTTCCGTGTACCAGACCCTCGAAGCCTTCTACAAGGGCGAGTTCCCCGGCGGTCAGTCCATCGTTAAGGACGCTTCCAACGACGGCGTGGGCCTGCCCATGGCTACCTCCCGCTTCAACACCTTCAGCCAGGCTGATTACGATGCCATCTACGCCAAGCTGGTGGACGGCTCCGTCCAGCTCCTGAAGGACACCGATGTTACGGCTGCCAACGAGCTGCCCCTGACCGTGACCACCGTCACCCTGGTGGACTAATCCCCGGTTAAGCCTAACGCATCAAACCAAGCGCGCGGATGAACTCCGCGCGCCTTTTTTATTGCTGAGTAAGCTGCATTATAAAACGCCCCTTCGTGAACGAGGGGGCGTTTTGTGTATTTCGCATCCTATGGGTTGGGCTCGGGACCGAAAAGGGCGTCCACAGCGTCACCCAGCACTTTTCCGATGCTGTCGTGGATGACGATGTCTGCCTCCCGGTCTGCCGGCGTAGGGGTCTTGTTGATGACGGCAAGGGTTTTCCCGGAAAAGTAGTTAATCAGCCCTGCAGCGGGATACACCGCCAGCGAAGTCCCGCCCACGATGAGCATTTCCGCGCCGGCAATGCGGGCAATCGCGCCGCGCAGCACCACATCGTCCAGCCCTTCGCCGTAGAGCACCACATCCGGCTTGATGATGCCGCCGCAGGCGTCGCACTTCGGCACGCCCTCGTGCTCGATGATGTAGCGCAGGGGGAAGGACTTTTCGCATTCGATGCAGTGGTTTCTGTACACCGAGCCGTGCAGTTCCAGCACCTTCACGCTGCCCGCCGCCTGATGCAGATTGTCGATGTTCTGGGTGACGATGCCGGAAAGTTTTCCCGCCTGCTCCAGTCGGAAAAGCGCTCTGTGCGCCCGGTTGGGCAGGGCGTGTTCGTGGACGAGGTACTTTTTGTAATAGTCGTAAAACGTCTCCGTCTCGCCGTAAAAGAACGGGGCGGAAAGGATGGTCTCCGGCGGGTAACCATATTCCCGAATGGTCTGGTAAATGCCGGACTCGCTGCGAAAATCGGGAATGCCGCTTTCGGTGGATACCCCCGCGCCTCCCAGAAAAACGATGGGCTCGTGCTTTCGCAGCGCTTCCATCAGCGCGCCATACTGTTCCATAGCCGCCTCCAAGGACTGTTTTTCAATCGGAGGGAGTTCAATCCTCCGCTATGGGGGTATTCGGCTTTTTGTCGGCGTTTTCCTGCAAGCGCTTCAAAATTCTTGCGCAGAGCAGCTTATCCGCCGCAGCTTCCAGGCTGGTAAGGGTAACATAAAGAAGGGCGAGCTCTTCCTGGGAGGCGTCTTCTCCCACGGCGGCGCGGATGCGCGCGATGCGGGCGGACTGCGCCTCGGCGTAGGTGGAGCGGTAGTCGTTCACCAGCTGAACGAAGTGCGCGTAGGCTTCTTTCTGGTCCTCTGTTCCGGGGGAGAGGGAAAGTGCGGTCTTGATCTCCTGAAAGGACAGGGACTGTTTAAGGAAGCAGATGAACATCAGCGGAATCAGGTGTTCCCTGCCGTATTTGCGGTTTTTCGGCCGGGGGATGAGACCGTCCTTGACGTAGTTGTTCACCATCGGCTTGGTGATGATGCGCTCATCCTCGGCACGCAGGGTGTCTCCCAGGCGCTCCTCCAGATAAGAGGTCATCTGCTCCACATAAAGCTCCATTTCGGGCAGATCCTCCACGCTCAAAAGGGGCGAGTTGGCGATGGCTTCGATTTCAGCGGTGATGATGGATCGGGTATCCATGGTAAACCTCCATTTTCCGCGCAAACCAAACGGTTGCATTGGGAAGAGAGCTGTGTTATCATGTGCTGGTACGTAGTATTAAAAACTACGTATGGTGGACATAAGAACCACATATTATTTTCGCATAGATTGTCAGGAGCGTCAACATGAAAAAACCAATTGCCATTGTAACGGATACCGGGTGCGACCTTCCGGAAGAACTTGCAAAGCTGTACGATATCCGTATCGTACCTTTGCGCGTTTTGTGGAAGGGCAAAGACTATCGGGACAGGTACGAAGTCAAAAGCGCGGAAATTTTTAACATGATGGACGAGGAAATCCCCACCACGTCTCTGCCCAACCAGGAAGACTTTCTGGCGGCGATGGACGAGTTGGCGGAAGAAGGTTACGAACAGGCGCTGTTTATCACCATTTCTTCCGCGCTTTCAGGAACGTACAACGCCGTGCGCATATGGGCGGAGGATTACGACCGCCTGAAGGTGACGGTGCTGGACTCCAAAGGAGGCTCCATGGTGCAGGGCGGCCTGGCCGTCGAGGCGGCAAAGGTGGCGAAAGCCGGCGGAACGATGGAGGAAGTCATCGACAGAGCCAAAAAGGTCCGAAAGTCCGCTTCGGTGCATTTTGTGGTGCAGACGCTGGAATACCTGAAAAAGGGCGGGCGCATCGGCGCTTTGGAAGGCACGCTGGGCACCCTGTTGCAGATTCGCCCGGTAATCGCGCTGAAGGACGACGGAACACTGGGCTCTGTGGCGAAGGCAAAGGGCTTCAAGCGCGCCGTTGCCAACATGATGGAGCAGGTGAAGCAAAGGTATGCCGGCAAGCGCGTTCATCTTTCCGCGGTGCATTGCGCCAACGAGGAGGGGGCAAGGCAGCTTGCAGAGGAAGTCCGCACCTTTGCCCATGTGGAGGAGTGCTTCGTCATCCAGCTGAACCCCACGCTGGCAGTGCACACCGGAAGGGGCCTGCTCGGCCTTGTGGTTTACGAGCTGGACTGAGCCGCATAAAGTTG
>JBMNTW010000042.1:0-11697 GCA_050945935.1 Christensenellales bacterium | reverse complement strand
TCGTCCGCAGTTCTACTTCCGCACCACCGACGTTACCGGCTCCATCACCCTGCCCGAAGGCGTTGAGATGGTCATGCCCGGCGACAACATTCGCATGGAGATCAAGCTGATCACCCCCATCGCGATTGAAGAAGGTCTGCGCTTCGCTATCCGCGAAGGCGGCAGGACCGTCGGCTCCGGCGTTGTTGCCTCCATCATCAACGACTAAGCGTAACCTGTTGCACCCGCAGGCTAAAAACCTGCGGGTGTTTCCTTACTTTGATTGATCAGGGGCACGGATAAAAAAAGGGCGATGTAACAACATTTTCAAAAAATGACAGTTTCGCACATTTCTGCCTGAAAAACACCCGTTTTTGTCCGCCGCGCAGCAGGGAAGAAGGGCCGCAGAACCACTGCGTTTTTCCCGCGCTGAAATGGCAGACAATCCCGGGAATAAGGGCAAAAAAAGTCCTTGCAATCACAAGAAATTTCTAGTACAATCTTAACGTTGCGCGAATTGCGCCGCTATTTGCGTGCGCCGCTCGTGTACGCCAGTCAGGGATGATGCGGGAGGTTGCCGGCGCCACCGGGTAATTCCCGCGGACCAAGTCTGCAAATCAGACGACAGGCCCAACAAGCCCGGTCGTGTAAAAATAAAAATGCGACACGCACGGCCGAGTGTATTTGAGCAAGGAGGAAATAAAATGGCAAGCCAGAAGATCAGGATCAAGCTGAAGGCCTATGAGCACAAGCTCATTGATCAGTCCGCCGAGAAGATCGTCGAGACGGCCAAGCGCACCGGCGCCCATGTTTCGGGCCCGATACCCCTTCCCACCGAGAAGGAGATCGTTACGATCCTTCGCGCCCCCCACAAGTATAAGGACGCGCGTGAACAGTTCGAGATGCGCACCCACAAGCGCCTCATCGACATCTTGAACCCCAGTGCGAAAACCGTCGAAGCTCTGATGAAGCTCGACCTGCCTGCGGGTGTAGACATCGAAATTAAGCTCTAAGGAATCGGAGGTGGACATAGATCATGAAAAAAGCCATACTGGGCAAAAAGCTCGGGATGAGTCAGGTGTTCGCCGCTGACGGCACCATGATCCCCGTGACCGTTATCGAAGCCGGCCCCTGCACCGTGGTCCAGAAGAAGACCAAAGAGCACGACGGCTATGAAGCCATCCAAGTCAGCTTTGGCGAGATCCGTGAAAAGCTGGTCAACAAGCCCAAGAAGGGGCACTTTAAGAAGGCAGGCGTTGCGCCCGCCAGATATCTGCGCGAATTCCGTCTCGAGGATGCTTCTTCCTTTGAAGTCGGCGCCAAGATCACCGCTGACACCTTCGCCGAAGGCGACAAGGTCGACGTGATCGGCATCAGCAAGGGCAAGGGCTTCGCCGGCGTCATCAAGCGCTGGAACCAGGCCCGCCTGAGGATGAGCCACGGCGCCGGCCCCGTGCATCGCGAACCCGGCTCCATGGGCGCCAACAGCAACCCCAGCCGCGTGTTCAAGCAGAAGCACCTGCCCGGTCACCTCGGCCACGAGCGCGTCACCATTCAAAACCTTGCAGTCGTCCGCGTGGACGCCGCCCGCAACCTGATTCTGGTCAAGGGCGCGGTTCCCGGCCCGAAGGGCGGCCTTGTTACGGTGCGCAGCACCGTAAAGAACTGAGTAGGAAGGAGCAAGCGTTATGCCTAAAGTCGCAGTGTATAATACCGCGGGCAGCCCGGTCGGCGAGATCGAACTTCCCGAATCCGTGTTTGGCATAGAACCCAACACCGAAGTCATGCACGAAGTCGTGACAGCCATTCTGGCAAACAGGCGCCAGGGCACCCAGTCCGCTCTGACCCGCGCGGAAGTCCGCGGCGGCGGAATCAAGCCCTGGAGGCAGAAGGGCACCGGCCGTGCCCGTCAGGGCAGCATCCGCTCCCCCCAGTGGACCCACGGCGGTATCGTGTTCGCCCCCAAGCCCAGGGATTACAGCCTTTCCGTGAACAAGAAGGTTCGTCGCCTGGCCATTCGCTCCGCGCTTTCCGCCAAGGCCCAGAGCGGCGAGGTCATCGTGTTGAACGCTTTCGAGATCGACGCGCCCAAGACCAAGACCGTTGTGGCCGCCCTGAAGGCACTGAACGCGGAAAAAGCGCTCATCGTTACCCCCGATAAGAACGACAATCTGGTGCTTTCCGCAAGGAACATCAAAAACACCGCAGTCACCACCGCGGACAACCTGAATGTTTATGACATTCTCAAGTATGAGAAGTTCGTCATTCTGGCTGACGCCATCACCAAGGTCGAGGAGGTTTATGCACAATGAAAACCGCACACGACGTGATAATCCGCCCCGTCCTTTCCGAAAAGAGCATGGACGGCATCGAGCATAAGGTGTATACCTTCGAGGTGGCGAAAACCGCCAACAAGACCGAGATCCGCCAGGCCGTTGAAGCAGTGTTCGGCGTCAAGGTCGAGAAAGTCAACACCATCCGCACCATGGGCAAAATCAAGCGCCAGGGCCGCACCTTCGGCCGCACGCCGGAAGTCAAGAAGGCCATCGTCACCCTGAAGGCCGGCTCCAAGGGAATCGAGTTCTTCGATTCGATGCGCTGAGCCGCCCGGACTAACAGGAGGTATTCAAAATGGCAATCAAAAAGTTGAAGCCGACTTCTCCGGGCCGCCGCTTCATGACCGTTTCGGCTTTCGAGGAGATCACCTGCACCACCCCGGAGCGCTCTCTGCTGGAAGACCAGCGCAGCAAAGCCGGCCGCAATGCGCACGGCCGCATCACCACCCGTCATCGCGGCGGCGGCGCGCGTCAGAAGTACCGCATCATCGACTTCAAGCGCAATAAGGACGGCATCCCCGCCAAAGTCGCCACCATCGAGTACGATCCCAACCGTACCGCGCACATCGCCCTGCTCCACTATGTGGACGGCGAGAAGCGCTACATCATCGCTCCTTTGGGCCTGAAAGTCGGCGACATGATCGTCTCCGGCCCCGAAGCGGACATCAAGATCGGCAACGCTCTTCCGCTTCGCAACATCCCCGTCGGCACGATGATTCACAACATCGAGCTCAAGCCCGGCAAGGGCGGCCAGCTCGTCCGCTCCGCCGGCAACGCGGCGCAGCTTCTGGCGAAGGAAGGCAAATATGCCACCGTCCGCCTGCCCTCCAGCGAGGTTCGTCTGGTTCCCATCGACGCGAAGGCCACCATCGGTCAGGTCGGCAATGTGGACAGCGAGCTCATCAACCTGGGCAAGGCCGGCAGGAAGCGCCACATGGGCTGGAGGCCCACGGTCCGCGGTTCCGTCATGAACCCCGTTGACCACCCGCACGGCGGCGGTGAGGGCAAGAGCCCCATCGGCAAGAGCGGCCCTGTCACCCCGTGGGGCAAGCCCGCTCTTGGTTACAAGACCAGGAAACACAAGAACAAGTCCAACAAGTTCATCGTCCGTCGCCGCGGCGACAAATAACGGCCAATAGAAAGGAGACAATCACGGCATGAGCAGGTCTGTTAAAAAAGGACCCTTTGTAAGCGAACGGCTCCTCGGCCGCATCATCGCGATGAACCAAGCCGGAGAGAAAAAGGTTATCAAGACCTGGAGCAGGTCTTCCACGATATTCCCGGATATGGTGGGCCACACCATCGCCGTCCACGACGGCAGGAAGCATGTGCCCGTCTATGTTACCGAGGAAATGGTCGGCCACAAGCTGGGCGAGTTTGCTCCCACCCGCACTTATCGCGGCCACGCCGGCTCCGAGAAATCTACCGGCGGACGCTAATAGGAGGGAGAAATTATGGCAACTCGTATTCGTGAAAAAGCAAACGCCCGCAAGGCAAGCGCGGACAAGCGCCCCAGGGCCATCGCACGCTATGTGCGCATCTCCCCCAGGAAGGTCAAGATCGTGCTTGACCTGATCCGCGGCAAGTCCGTTGCCGAAGCGCGCGCGATCCTCAGCTTCACACCCAAGGCCGCCGCTCCCGTGGCGCTGAAGGTGCTTGAATCGGCCGTCGCAAACGCGGAAAACAACCTCGACCTCACCCAGGACACGCTTTACGTCGCCGAATGCTACGCGAACCAGGGCCCCACGCTCAAGCGCTTCAGGCCCCGCGCACACGGCCGCGCCAATCGCATCCTCAAGAGGACGAGCCACATCACCGTCGTTCTCGATTCGGTCAAGTAAGGAGGGTCAACATGGGTCAGAAAGTTAATCCCCACGGCTTTCGCGTCGGCGTGATCAATGACTGGAATGCCCGCTGGTTCGCATCCAAGAAGGATTTTGCCGACTACATCGTCGAGGATGAAAAAATCCGCAAGTTTCTGAAAGAAAAGCTCTACGCCTCCGGCATCGGCAAGATCGAGATCGAGCGCGCCGCCGGCAAGGCCACCATCAACATCTTCACCGCGAAGCCCGGCATGGTGATCGGCCGTCAGGGCGCAGGCGTCGAGGCTCTCAAGGCCGAAACCGCCAAGTTCATCGGCCGCCCGGTCAATCTCAACATCATTGAGATCAAGAACCCGGACGCCAACGCCCAGCTCGTCGCTGAAAACATCGCCGCTTCCCTTGAGAAGCGTATCTCCTTCCGCCGCGCCATGAAGCAGGCCATGAGCCGCGCCATGCGTTCCGGCGCCAAGGGTATCAAGGTCAAGTGCTCCGGCCGCCTGGGCGGTGCGGAAATCGCCCGTGACGAAGGGTACCACGAGGGTTCCATCCCGCTGCAGACCCTTCGCGCCAACATCGAGTACGGCTTCGCGGAAGCGAAGACCACCTACGGCCGCATCGGCGTCAAGGTGTGGGTGTACAAGGGCGAGATTCTTTCCAAGGGTATCGTTCCCGCTGCCGAAGCGAACGCCGCTGCGGCGAAGGAACAGGCTCCCCACGAGCGGCGCGATCGCCGCGGCGACCGTCGCGGTCCCAGGCGCGACCGTCAGGAAGGAGGTAACCGCTAATGCTTATGCCCAAAAGAGTGAAGCGCAGGAAGGTGCAGCGCGGTCGCATGACCGGCCGTGCCCAGCGCGGTAACTACATCGCATACGGCGAGTACGGCCTGGTGGCCGCCGAACCCTGCTGGGTGACCAGCCAGCAGATCGAAGCCGCCCGTATCGCCATGACGCGCTACATCAAGCGCGGCGGTAAGGTCTGGATCAAGATCTTCCCGGATAAGCCGGTCACCAAAAAGCCCGCCGAAACCCGCATGGGCAGCGGCAAGGGTTCTCCTGAGTACTGGGTAGCGGTCGTGAAACCCGGCCGCGTGATGTTCGAAATCGCCGGCGTTTCCGAAGAGATCGCCCGCGAGGCTCTGCGTCTTGCGATGCACAAGCTCCCGCTCAAGTGCAAGTTCGTCAAGCGCGAGGACGCTACTACTAACAAGGTGGGTGGTGAAGGCGATGAAGGCTAAAGAGTTCAAGGAATTGACCACGAAGGAGCTCCTCGAGCGCCAGAAGGAGCTTAAGGGAGAGCTTTTCAACCTTCGCTTTCAGCAGGCAACCAACGAGCTCAGCAATCCCATGCGGATTAACGAGTGCAAGAAGGACATTGCCAGGGTGATGACCATCCTGCGTGAACGTGAGCTCAAGGAAGCTGCAAAGTAAAGAAAGCAACGTTGAAAGGAGGATATACCCGTGGCTGAAAGAGGCATCAGAAAGACCAGGATTGGCACCGTTGTCTCGGACAAGATGGATAAGACGATCGTCGTCGCCATCAAGACGAAGGTCCGCCATCCCCTTTACGGCAAGATGATCAATCACACGGTCAAGTTCAAGGCCCACGACGAAGAAAACGCGTGCGGCATTGGCGACACCGTTAAAATTATGGAAACTCGTCCCCTCAGCAAGGATAAGCGTTGGCGCCTTGTTGAGATCATCGAGAAGGCCAAGTAAACGAAAGGAGTGCAACTACCATGATCCAGCCGCAAACCCGGCTCAAAGTGGCCGACAATTCCGGCGCGAAGGAAATCATGTGCATCCGTGTGATGGGTGGCTCCTTCCGCAAGACGGCCAACATCGGCGACGTCATCATCGCTTCCGTCAAGACCGCCACTCCCGGCGGAGCTGTGAAGAAGAAGGACGTCGTGAAGGCGGTCATCGTCCGCTCCGTTTCCGGCAAGCGCCGCGCTGACGGTTCCTTCATCCGCTTTGACGATAATGCCGCCGTCATCATCAACGACCAGAAGCAGCCCAAGGGCACCCGTATCTTTGGGCCGGTTGCGAGAGAGCTTCGTGAAAAGGATTACATGAAGATCGTCTCCCTCGCACCCGAAGTGCTGTGAGCAGGAGGGTGCTAGAATGAATAAACTCAACGTCAAAAAGGGCGACACTGTCGTCGTCATCGCCGGTAAGGACAAGGGCAAGAAGGGCAAGGTCATTGCCGCGATGCCCAAGACCGGCAGGATCTCCGTCGAAGGCGTGGCCATGATCACCCGCCACACCAAGCCCATGGGCAGCATGCCCGGCGGCCGCATCAAGCGCGAAGGCACCATCGATGCCAGCAACGTGATGCTGGTGTGCGGCAAGTGCGGCAAAGCGACCCGCGTCGCCCACAAGATCGATGGCGATAAGAAGCTCCGCGTTTGCAAGAAGTGCGGCGCCAACATCGACTAAACCGGAAGGAGCTAAGCAATGGCCAAAAAAGAAAATAAAACGGCGGCCGCGGCAGCGCCCTTTACCGGTGCGCCCCGCCTGAAGGAACGTTACGAAAAAGAGATCCTTCCCGCCATGATGCAGAAGTTCGAATACAAGAACGTCATGGAATGCCCCAAGCTCGTGAAGATCGTCATCAACATGGGTCTGGGCGAGGCGAAGGACAATCCGAAAGTCCTGGAAGCCGCTCTGGGCGATTTGACCGCCATCTCCGGTCAGAAGCCCATCGTCACCAAGGCGAGGAAGTCCGTCGCGAACTTTAAGGTCCGCGAAGGCATGAACATCGGCGCGAAGGTTACCCTGCGCGGCGACCGCATGTTCTACTTCTTCGACAAGCTGATGAACATCGCGCTTCCCCGCGTCCGCGACTTCCGCGGAATCCCCGCAAACTCCTTCGACGGCCGCGGCAACTACGCCCTCGGTATCAAGGAACAGATCATGTTCCCCGAAATCGAGTACGATAAGATTGACAAGGTCCGCGGAATGGACGTGGTGTTCGTCACCACCGCCAAGACCGACGAAGAAGCAAAGGCGCTGCTCGAACTGTTCGGCATGCCCTTTGCCCATGCGTAAGGAGGAGCACAATGGCTAAGAAAAGCATGATCAACAAGCAGCAGCGTGAACCCAAGTTCTCCACCAGGGCTTACACGCGCTGCCGCCTCTGCGGCCGTCCGCACAGCGTGCTCCGCAAGTACGGCGTCTGCCGCATCTGCTTCAGGGTTCTGGCATACAAGGGCCAGATTCCCGGCGTGCGCAAGGCCAGCTGGTAATCTGACAGAAGGAGGAAATAACATGGTAGTCACCGATCCCATCGCGGATATGCTCACTCGCATCCGCAATGCGCAGGTCGCCCGCCACGAAACCGTGGACGTACCCGCATCCAACATGAAGAAATCCATTGCGCAGATCCTTCTGTCTGAAGGTTACATCAAGGGCTTCAACGTGATTGACGACGGCGTCCAGGGCGTCATCCGCATCAATCTCAAGTACGGTCCCAACAAGACCAAAGCGATCACCGGCCTCAAGCGCATTTCCCGCCCCGGCCTTCGGGTTTATGCCCGCAAGGATCAGATTCCCAAGGTTCTCGGCGGTTTAGGTATCGCGATCATTTCCACCAGCAAGGGCGTCATGACCAGCCGCGAAGCGCGTGCTCAGGGCGTAGGCGGCGAAGTTCTCGCCTACGTTTGGTAAGCTGCCCTAACCCACAAATTAAGAGAGGTGTTCACCAATGTCCCGAATCGGAAAACTTCCGGTCAGCGTGCCTGCCGGTGTGACAATCACGGTTGAGAACGACAACACCGTTATCGTCAAGGGTCCCAAGGGCCAGCTTTCCACCAAGATCGACCGCTCCATGAAGATCGAAGTCGAAGACGGGGTGCTCCGCGTGCTCCGTCCCGATGACGACAAGGAATCCCGTGCCCTGCACGGCCTTTCCAGGAGCCTGATCCACAACATGGTCGTTGGCGTGACCAACGGCTTCGTGAAGAATCTGGAGATCGTCGGCGTGGGTTACCGCGCCCAGAAGAACGGCCAGAATCTCGTACTGAACATGGGTTACTCCCATCCTGTTGAGTTCGCGCCCCCCAGCGGCATCACCTTTGATGTTCCCTCCCCCAACAAGATTTCCGTTTCCGGTATCGACAAGCAGCTTGTCGGCCAGGTCGCCGCGGACATCCGCAACGTGCGCCGTCCGGAACCCTACAAGGGCAAGGGCATCAAGTATGAAAACGAAGTCGTCCGCCGCAAGGAAGGCAAGACCGGCAAATAAAGCGAAAGGAGTGACAGAAGAGTATGATTCAGAAAATCGACAAGAACGCGGTTCGCGTAAAGCGTCACTACCGCATGCGCAAGAACCTCGTCGGCACGCCCGAAAGGCCCCGCCTGAACGTTTACAGAAGCACCGTCAACATCTATGCTCAGATCATAGACGACAGCATCGGTCATACGCTCGTCTCTGCCTCCACGCTGGATGCCGAGATCAAGAGCCAGCTTGAAGGCAAGACCAAGAAGGAAGCCGCGAAGCTGGTTGGTGAGGCTGTGGGCAAGCGTGCCCTCGCCAAGGGCGTCACCAAGGTCGTGTTCGACCGCGGTGGCTACGGCTACACCGGCCGCGTGGCGGAACTCGCCGCCGGCGCCCGCGAAGCCGGCCTGGAATTCTAAAGGAGGATACACGATATGCAGCAGCGTATGGATAACGCCACGCCTGAGCTTATGGAAAAGCTCGTAGCTGTCAACCGCGTGGCAAAGACCGTCAAGGGCGGCCGTAACTTCCGCTTCTCCGCGCTCATGGTCGTGGGCGACGGCAAGGGAAGGGTTGGCGTCGGCATGGGCAAAGCCGCCGAAATTCCCGAAGCGATCCGGAAGGGCAAGGAAGATGCCATCCGCCACATGATTGACGTTGCCGTTGTGGGCACCACCATTCCCCATGACGTCACCGGCAAGTTCGGTTGCAGCACGGTTCGCCTGCTCAAGGCCGAAGAAGGTACCGGTATCATCGCAGGCGGCCCTGCCCGCGCGGTGGTCGAGATGGCCGGCATCAAGGACATCCGCACCAAGGCCTACGGCTCCAACAACCCCATCAACTGCGTCAAGGCGACGCTGAACGGTCTGGCTCAGCTCCGCACCGCCGAGCAGATCGCCAAAATGCGCGGCAAGACCGTTGCCGAGATTCTGGACTAAGGAGGAACGCAGATGGCACAGCTTAAAGTAACGCTCGTCAAGAGCACCATTGGCGCCCTCAAGGACCAGAAGGCCACTGTTCAGGCTCTCGGCCTGAGGAAGATTCGCAGCGAGGTTACCCATGAAGATACCCCCGCCATCCGGGGCATGATTTTCAAAGTAAAGCACCTCGTCAAAGTCGAAGAAGTGTAACGGGGAGGCGCAACAACAATGAAACTTCATGATCTCACCCCCGCACCGGGCGCAAAGCAGGTCGAAAAGCGTGTTGGCCGTGGCACCGGCTCCGGCATGGGCAAGACCTCTACCCGCGGCCACAAGGGCCAGTGGGCCAGAAGCGGCGGCGGCGTCCGCCCGGGTTTCGAAGGCGGCCAGATGCCCCTCACCCGTCGTCTGCCCAAGCGCGGCTTCACCAACATCTTTGCGAAGGTTTATACCGTCATCAACATCTCCGAGCTGGAATCTCTGGAGACCGGCTCCGTGGTCACCGCCGAGCTTTTGAAAGAGCTGGGCATCATCAGCAAGATTGAGAAGGACGGCCTGAAGGTGCTGGGCCGCGGCGAGCTGACCAAGGCGTTGACCGTCAAGGCCGCCAAGTTCAGCGCGTCCGCTAAGGCCGCCATCGAAGCCGTCGGCGGTACCGCCGAGGTGATTGGCTAATGTTTGCAACCCTGAAAACCGCCTGGAAGACGGAAGATATCCGCAAGAAGATCGTCTACACCCTGTTGATGATCGTGGTGTTCCGCCTCGGATGCTACATTCCGATTCCGGGCGTGAATCCCGCCTTTATCTCCCAGCAGGTTGAGAACTACAGCATTCTCGGTTTCATCAACCTGATGAACGGCGGCGCCCTGGGCAACTTCACCCTGTTCGCCATGGGCATTCAGCCGTACATTACGGCAAGCATTATCATCAACCTGCTGACAGTGGCGATTCCTGCACTGGAACGCATGGCAAAAGAACCTGACGGCAAGGATAAGCTCGAGAACATTACCCGTATTTTCGGCGTTGTCCTCGCCGGCGTCATGGCCATCGGCCTCATCCTCACGATGGGTCCCAGCGCCCTGATTCAAAGCGAAACCGTTCCCTCCTGGCTGATTTACATCACCATCGCCCTGGTCGCCACCGCCGGCTCCGCGCTGTGCATCTGGATTGGCGATCGCATCACCGAAAAGGGCATCGGAAACGGTATTTCCTTCCTGATTTTTGCGGGTATCGCCTCCAGGGTTCTGCCCGTGATGTTCAGCTACTTCTCCCTCGTGTTCGCCGGAGCGACCACCTTCTGGCTGGTGCCTGTGGTGCTCGCACTCATCTTCCTGGTGATCCTTGGGCTGACCCTCGTCGATCTTGGCGAGCGCCGCGTGCCGGTGCAGTACGCCAAGCGCGTCGTGGGGCGTAAGATGTATGGAGGCAACTCCACCAACATCCCCATGCGCGTCAATCAGAACGGCGTCATGCCCCTGATTTTCGCAGCCACCATCGTTCAGTTCCCCGGAATGATCGCCCAGTTCTGGCCGAATTCCGGATTCTATGCCTGGTACCAGCAGTGGCTCGGCTCCGGCACGGTCATCTACATGATCGTTTACGCCCTGCTCATCATCGGTTTTGCGTATTTCTACACCACGATTTCCTTCAACCCGATCGAAATCAGCAAGAACATGCAGCAAAACGGCGGATTCATACCCGGCATCCGTCCCGGCAGGCCCACGTCGGACTATCTCAAGCGCATTTCCCATCGCTTGACGATGTTCTCCGCGGTGTTCCTCGCGGTCATCGCGGCTGTGCCGACGATCTTCACCGGCCTGATGGGCGGCATCAGCGCCTTCGGCGCAACGAGCCTGATGATCCTTGTGTCCGTCGCGCTGGAAACCAGCAAGACCATCGAGGCCGAGCTGACCATGCGCAACTACAAGGGATTCCTGAAGTAAGGAGGGGGTATTGCGATGAAGATCGTGTTTCTGGGCCCTCCCGGAGTGGGCAAAGGCACCCAGGCCGAGCGCATCTGCGAGCGGTTTGAACTGGCGCACGTCTCCACGGGGGACATCCTCCGCGCAAACATCAAAAACGGAACCGAGCTGGGCAAACTCGCCAAGTCCTACATCGACAAGGGCGAGCTCGTACCCGACTCCGTGATCATCGACATCGTCAAGGACCGTCTGGCGCAGCCGGACTGCGTCAAGGGCTGCCTCTTGGACGGCTTCCCCAGGACCGTCGCTCAGGCGGAAGCGCTGGACGCGTTCACCAAGATTGACGTTGTGATCGATATGGCCGCTCCCATGGACCTGCTCATCCGCCGCATCACCGGCAGGAGAGTGTGCCGCAGCTGCGGAGCGACCTTCCACATCAGCAGGCTTACCCCCGATGCGGTTTGCGACAAGTGCGGCGGCGAGCTCTACCAGCGCGCCGACG
>JBMNTW010000041.1:0-11707 GCA_050945935.1 Christensenellales bacterium | reverse complement strand
AGGGGAAGGCGATGAGCTATAAAAAATATATCAAACCATTTGCAGCCCTGCTGGCGCTCCTTGTTGCCCTTTCAGGGTGCAGTCAGCCGGCAGAACCGGTTGAGACGCCCGCGCCAACGCAGGAGGCGGAACCGGTTGAAACAGCAGACAACCAAACAGATGATTCGGGGAACCTTCCGCTGCCGGAGGGTTATCTGCCTCTGACCATGCCCTTTGAACTGGAAAGCAGGGAAATCCGGCACTATGAGTTCGAGGACTATGCGTACCCGGAAATACCTGCTCTGGACCTTCGCGACCTGCAAAACAGATTGTGGCCCCAGGGCGGTTACGAAGCGGAACAACAGGGCGACGGGAAGGCTTTCACCCTGACCGCTGAAGACGGCAGCATGGAACTGCTTTATTATGATGACCACTACGCCATGTTTGAACGCTACGGCGCCGACCTTCCTCCCCTTATGAAGGGCGAGGAGGAACTGCGCATGGAAACGGAGTCGTTTCTGACGATCCTGCTGGGTTCGGACGTTTACTTCATGCATCCGCAGCAGACGGACGACACGTTCTACCTTCGCAACCATATCGAGCCTGTGGAAAACGCCCGCACCTTCATCTATGACCAGATGATCAACGGCATTTCCGTGGAAGACCATTACATGACAGTGACTGCCGGTGAGGACGGCGTGAGCGCCTTCGCCCTGCGCAGGGGTATCCTTCTGCCCACCGAGGAACCTTTCCCTAAAAAGCTGCTCACCAGCGAGGAAGCGCTTTTCAGCCTGAACCACGCCCGAAGCATAGCAGATGATTCCGCCGCGCTTTCGCAGTTGACCCGGATCGTACACGCGGAGATGGTGTTCAGCCATCGGTTTACCGAGCGGCCCAGCCTGTTCCGCCCCGCGTTTAAGTTTGTGCTGACCGGCGCTGATTACAGCATGGTGGATACCGTGTTTGTGGACGCAGCCACCGGAGACATTTACAGCGATTACGACGGATACATGGACTCCGCCTATCCTGAACTTTCCTCCCGCTCTATGGAAATGGCAAAAAGCGGCATCGACCCTGCGGAGGCCGAAGCACTGCTTCGGGAGTTCATCGAAACCGCGTGGAACAGCCTGTATTCCATGACCGTGCCGGAGCTGCCGGACTTTGCCATGAAGAACGCTGAAAACGCCTTCAACTACCATTGGGCAGAGCTCCAAATCGAACTCATTCGAAGGAGAACCCCGAAGGAGCAGGCGAAAATGCCGCCGTCCGCCACAATAAGCGTCGGGGAAAGCAATGTGGACGGCATCGAGGTGCGCGTGCCCTATGACTGCACCGTCAGCATCGACCGGGAAGAGGGGGATGCCGAGGTATCCTATCATGACAATGCCGTCTTCGTGTTTCGAAACGGTCGCTGGATGCTCAAAAGCGCGGGGCTGATTTGGAACGGCCCGCGGTACGAGGATGTGTTCTTCGCCCTTTGGCATGACGGGCCGCTGAGCGTCGCCAAAGCGGCGGTGCGGAGGGAGATCATGATGATGGACGATCCGTTCTGGCCGGGCGAAATACCCGACTGCTGAAAACCGTTGCCGCTTTGCGCAAATCCCAATCCCAAAAGGCTTCCAAGTTAGGAAGCCTTTTTTCATTCCCGGACGGGAGCGCCTTTGAAAAGACACGTTCTGCCGCCGGCACCGTGTTACGGTATTTCCAAATCAGAAAGGAGGAACGCAATGATGGTCATAAAGCCCCTGTCTCTTACGTTTCAGCGCACAGGTGGTGATGATTGTGACTGACAGCGTGCTTGTGGCGCTTTTGTCCCTCATCGGCACGGCAATCGGCTCGGTGCTGGGTATTTTTGCCAACAACAGGCTGGTGGTCTACCGGCTGGAGCAGCTGGAAAGGAAGGTGGAAAAGCACAACAACCTTGTGGAGCGCGTGGCGCTGTTGGAAAAGGAGGTTTATCTGCAGGAACGAAAGAAGCGCAGCAGCTGAAAAACCCAGAAAAATCCTTATGTGCTGGAACCTCCATCAAACAATTCCAACCATGAATGACTGTCAATTTATCCTGCGAGAGGTTATAATGGTAACGAATCAAAAATGATCGGCCGCGCGGGAACAGAAAGAGGGACCGCGTCGTTTCATGGTTAGATCAAGGGGAGGTAGTCGATGCTGTTTGTGCTGGCGCTGGCGGATTCCGGCGACGACACGATGAGCTCTGAGGCGTTATCGGCAACAATCAACCGATACGGTCAGATGATACTCCGAACCGCCTATATGTATCTTCGGGACAGGCAGCGCGCCGAGGACGTCTGCCAGGAGGTGCTTTTGCGCCTGTATCGGGACAATCGGTCCTTCGATTCCGAAGAGCACGAAAAAGCGTTCATCCTGCGCGTAACGATCAACCTCTGCAAGGATCAATTGAAGAGTTTTTGGAACAAGCGCATTGTTTTGGATGATACCAAAGAGCCGAAACCCGGCGGGGACGTGGCGGACGAGGTCGCAAAGGAAGAGGCAAGACGGGCACTCTATGAATCGGTGCTCGCGCTGCCCGAAGCTTTTAAGGATGTCGTGTTGCTTTATTATTACGAAGGATACAACACCAGGGAGATTTCCGAAACCCTGGGCATACCGGACGCTACGGTGCGCAGCAGGCTCAAGCGCGCCAGGGAGCGGCTGCTGAGTACATTGAATGCGAAAGGGGGTATTGGCCTTGCGTGAAGCGGACCTGGATCTTCTGCTGGAAAACTTCCGCGCCATTGCGGACGAGCGCATGGCAGACCTTATCGTTACCCCCGATTTGAAAGCGCGCGTGATGCGCGCCGC
Source organism: Christensenellales bacterium (assembly GCA_050945935.1). Classification (GTDB taxonomy): domain Bacteria; phylum Bacillota; class Clostridia; order Christensenellales; family CALWSW01; genus CALNBC01. The sequence goes on along the minus strand of JBMNTW010000041.1, from coordinate 8,908 downwards.
ACTGGAAACGCCGCAAAAGAGCAGGAAGATCAGGTTCTTCCCGAAAAACCGCGTGGTTTGGGGCTCGGTGGCGGTGGCGGCGGCACTGTTGGTGGCTGCCATCGGCGGATCCCGCATATTGCAAGGCGGCACGAGCGCCGCCCCGCAGGAAGCCGCGGCGGAAAGCCCTTCCATAGCGTATGACTTCCAGGAACGCGCGGTCGAAGAAGAAACGCAGGAAGAACCCGTGAAAGGGTTCGCCATGCCGGACGAGGGCGAGTCCCCCGTGATGAGCGCTCCTTTGCCCGCGCCCGAAGCTGCCCCCATGCCGGTGGATGACAGTGCCGACGGCAACGGCTCTTCGGCGGGATCTTCCGGCGGTGCCGGTCAGCAGAAGGACGCTGCGGCAGAAGCGGAGGAAGAAAGCGATGCCGCCGTCGAAAAGGGCGTTGGAGACGGCGTGAACGAGGCGGACGGGCTCGGCTTCATCATGAGCGATCTCATCGGCGCGGACGATGACAGCCTGGACGCGCTTCCCGAATGCTGCTTGACAGCCCCCGACCCGATGGAAAGCGTTACAGCGGTCTTTACGGGTGAAGTGGTGTCCACCGAGGTGCTGTCCATCAGCCTGAAGGACGGTTCCACCTTCGCGAACGTCAGCGCGATTCCCGCCCCCACCCCCGACCAGCCCGTGCAGGAGGACGATGTCCTTTCCCAAAACGCCCTGCCGATTTACGGATACACCTACGACGGGCAGATTTACGTCGTGGTCACCTCCTACAAGGTGGATAACGTGCACCTTGGCGGCGTGGAAAAAGAACTGGTCCGCGTGCTGGGAACGGGCGGACTGGTGGGCAGCCGTGAGGTTGTGGCGGTGGCAGGCGTACTGAACACGCTGAACGCCGGTGTTGAAATCCGTTACGACCTGGTGGCGGACTATGCCCTGGTGCTGACGGACGGAGACCTGTCCACTTCAAACATTTCCCGCATCATCGGCATGACCAGCGCAGAATAGTAAAAACCGGGAGAAGGGAAGACCCTCTCCCGGTTTTCTGTTTGATTGAAGGCTTAGGGACGGCAGATCGCGCAGGGGCCCAGCCCCAGATGTTCGGCGTAAGCCCTGGCAGAAGGTTCTGCTGTTGCCGCATACCGGCAGGCTGATGTGTGGTACCTGCGGGAGGTGGCAAACACAAGGTCCGTCGGGTTGGAGCAGGCCGGCATTTCCATGCCGGACACCGCTTCTGCGTCCGGAAAGGGCAGGGGAAACCGCATCTCCACCCGTGCAGAAACCGCCTTCCCCGTGACGAAGCCCGAAACCAGCTTTTCGCCCGTATTTCCGTAGGCGTCGGTCAGTTTTTTTGGCTGCGGGTCGGAAAAGCGCAAACAAAGGGTCAAGGTTGCGTACTGCCTGTCTATGGCGGAACGGGGCAGGCGGTCGGAAAAGTCATAGCAAAGCAGAGAGCCGTTTACGGTCAGAGTATCCGTCAGCTCCACGGGTCCGCCCAGCGGCGCGATGCGAAGGCTGGCCTGCACTGTTGCCCCGTCCGGCAAGTTGGTGGTGAAACTGCCGCAAAGGGCGGTGTTGCCTTCTGCGGGGCAAAGAAAAAACCACCCGTCTGGACTGCTTTCGTCATCGGCTGAACCGCTTGATTTTGGCGAAGGCGAAGCCGACGGCTCGGGTGAGGGGGAAGGCGCGGTTTCTTCCGCCCGACGGGCGAGGACGAGCTCCGGCCGGGTCATTTTCACACAACCCCCCAAAAGGGAACAGCAAAGGGAAAAACCGAGAAACGCGAAAAACGCCGCCGTCCTTCTCGAACCCATCTCGCCCTCCGAACTATATCATTTGTGATAAAATAACATTAAAGTCGAATTTTGTCAAACGCTGGTGAAAGCTCTCGCATCTTAAGGCAAAATGCCGAAGTCTTTACACAGAATAAAAAAGAATCTATAATTAACAGAACAAACCAATTACAGAAAAGAATGGCAGTCAAAGCGTTGTGAAACGACAAATGAGGGTCGCATATGGACAAAAAATACAACAAGGTCAAAAAGTACATACTGGACATTATTTTCAGCATGAAGCCCGGCGAAAAACTTCCCTCTGAACGCGACCTGATCGAAGAGCTGGGCTTTTCCAGGGCGACGGTCCAGCGCGCGCTGCTCGACCTTGAAAAAGAAGGCTACCTTTACAAGGTCAATAGAAGGGGCACCTTCATCGCGGACCGCAAGCTCCACAAGTCCATGAACAGGCTGTCGGGCTTTCGGAACGAAGTGCTGGAAACCGGCGACGTTCCCACCACCCAGCTGCTGGACTTTTCCATTTTAAGCGCAGATGGCACGATTTCCGAAAAGCTGGGCGTCAAGCAGGGCGAGAAAATTTACCGCACCGTCCGCCTGCGCAGGAAAAACGGCGTTCCCATCATACTCGATTTTTCGTACTTCACCGCCTTCGCCTTCGAAGGCGCCACCGCCGAAACGCTGTGCGAGTCGATTTACGATTTCATCGAAAAGGAAAAGAACCTCATCATTTCCTGCGCCAATCAGGTGATCACGGCGGAAATGCCGCCGCCCAAGGTCGCCAAAGTGCTGGAAATGGGCGCCGGCAAGCCGGTGATCCGCATGGACCAGACGGTGTACCTGGCGGACGGACGCGCCTTCGAGTACACGATTTCCTACAAGAACCCCCAAAGGTATGTGCTGACCGTCACCGCCCAGCGCTAAACGGCAAAAAACCGCCCGCTTTTTCGTCGGGCGGTTTTCGTTGCATATCAAGTGGATTCGCCCCTGCCGCTTACCCTCTGGCAGGGTTTTTTTGCGCCAGATAGTCCGAAAGAGCCTTCCGCCAGGGGCGAAGGGCGCACAGCTTCTGCAGTTTGCCCGTATCCAGCACTGTGTACTTCGGGCGCATCGCAGGTCTTTTCAAAGATTCTGCGGGAACGGGAAGGAGCTTTCGGCGAACGCCCGTCTGCGCAAGAATTTCCCTCGCAAAATCCAGCCAGCTGGCAAAGCCCATGCACGCGCCGTGAAAAAGCCCTTTTTCCCCGGTGTGCATCAGGGCAAAGAGCATATCCGCCACATCGTTGGCGAAAGTGGGAATGCCGAAGCAGTCCTCCACCACGTTGACGGGGTCATCTTCGGAAGCGTTGAGGATTCTGTCCACAAAGGCGGATTTTCCGTGCCCGTACAGCCACTGCACACGCAGCACGCAGCCGCCGCTTGTCAGCACCGCCTGTTCGCCGGCGAGCTTGCTTTTTCCGTATACATTGACGGGGTTCGGCGCAGCGTCCTCGGGAATGGGGGCATCCGCCGTGCCGTCGAACACATAATCCGTTCCGATGTGGTAAAGGGGCACGCCGGCTTTTTCGCAGGCGGAGGACAGGCGCTTCACGGCTTTGCAGTTGACGAAAAACGCCAGTTCCGGCTCTTTTTCGCAGCGGTCCACGTCCGTCATCGCCGCGCAGTTGAGCACCGCGTCGGGCTGGTACTGCTCCAGCGCTTTTTGTGCGGCACCTTCTTCGCAAAGGTCGCATTCGCCATGAGGCGGGCAAAAGGCGGCCCATTCCCCGGGCAATCTTTGGCGCACAGCCCTTCCCAGCAGGCCGCTTCCCCCGAAAAGCAGCAGTTTCATCCCGGCGTCACCAGTACCTTTCTATGGATATTCCGGTATAATAATATTTCAATATATAGATATAACTTTCCCCGTCCTTTGCCATGGAGTCCGCCCCCGTTTGGCTCATGCCCACCCCGTGGCCAAACCCCCGGGTGTGGATGAGCACTTCCTCTTTGCCGTACTCGATGGTGAAGTTGGCGGAATCCAGGTTGAACAGGGAGCGAAACTCCCTGCCGGTCAGGGTTTCGCCCCCCACGGCGACGGTCTTGACCCTTCCGCTTTCGAACCGCTCGGCAACGGCGACTTTGCTTTCCACGTTTTCCTCCGTCAGTTCCTCGCCGGTGGCGGACTCGAGTTTCTTGGCGAACTGGGAACGGGAGACGGACACCATGGACTCATAACGGGGGGCGTTGGTCTCGTTGCTGTAAACGCTCCTTAAATAAGGAAGGGCGGTGGAAAACACGTTTTCGCTGTTTTCGGTGTATCCGCCAGCGGTGGAATGAAACAGCGCCTCGATCAGTTTGCCGTCGTACACTGCCACTTCCCCGGCGGTGGAAAACACGGCGTCGCGGATTTTCTGATACTTGCTGGTGCCTTTGAAGCTTTCCGGGTTTGTCCACGCCTGACAGCAGCCGCTGTCCGTGCAGATGTCATACCCCGAGGAGGAGCATCCCCCGCCTCCGTACTGCGAGAGTTTTCTCGCGGTGTAGGTGCGCGCCGCCACTGCCTGGGCCTTCAGGGCTTCCGCGTGGAAGGAGTAGGGCATCTCCCCCGCCACCACGCCCACGAGGTACTCCTCCATCGATGTGACGAAGGTGCTTTTCTGCGCGGCGTCGTATACCGTCACCAGGGGGCCCTTTTTGCGGGCTTCATCGGTTTTTGAGTTCGCGATGATGCACCCCCGCACGATGAGGATGGGCAGCATCACACACAGCCCCAACAGCACGATCCGGCGCAAAAAGGCGCGCCTTTGCCTCTTGCGCACGCGGCCACCTCCCCGATGTTTGCATTTCTATTAAGCCTATGCTTGCAGGCTGATTGGTAGAAGTGGTGCGTAGTTTGTCAAAAGCCGTCCTCTTTTGCGGTTGTGTTGTTCCCTGCGCGAGGGAAGTGTATATTCGTAACAAGGAGGGTTGTCCATGTCTAATAAGAGCCTTGCGAAAATGGTCATGAGAAACGATCCCGACGCGTTCCGCATCCTGTACGACGACTGGGCGGAACGAATCTACGCCATGGCGTACGACATGCTGGGTGACACCGAACTGGCAAAAAGCGCCGCGGCGGAGTGCTTTTTTCGCGCGTGGAAGCAGACGGCGGACTTAAAGGACGAAAGCAGGCTGGACGCGTGGCTGCTGGCCATCGCCAGACAGACCTGTTCGGACGTTGCCTTTTCCCGTCGGGAACTGTCGGAAACGGACAAGGAGGAGGTGTGGAAGGAGGCTGCCGCCCGCTGCAGAATCGAAACCCGGGAATGGGAGAATACCGGGCGCATCGCAATGGCGCAGGAGGAAGAGGAAACCGGCGCGGCGGATGACGACTGGAAGCCCCTGATCTTCCTGCCCGACGAGGAGGAACACGCCACGGCGGCGGCCGAAACCCGTAAAGACCCCCCCGAACCCGTCGCCGAAAAAACCAAGAGCAGGCGCAAAAGGGACAGGGACGAAGCAAAGAAGTCCTCCGGCAAGGCGGGCATGCTGCTGGCCGGCTCGCTGGCGGTCATCGCCTTTGTGATGCTGGGGAGCGCGTTGGTGCTGGCACTCGCCTCCGCAGGTGTCATCCGGCTGCCGGAGAGCCTCTCCGGCGCGGTAGACGCCTTTCGAACCCTGCTCAGCGCGTTCGCCGGATGATGAAAACCGATGCAAATCAACAGTAAACCGTAAAATACTGGAATTGGCGAAAAAAGCGACGAGCGCTGTTGTTTTTGTCGAATCCTCATGCTATAATGCTTTCGGCAACTAGTCCGAATCAAATTCATAGTGTGAGGTACCCTGCGATGATACGTCGTTTCGCCGCCCGCTCTCGAGTTTCTTGGATAGGTTCCCTGAAGAGGAACGCCCGTCGTGCCCATTCCTGCGCAAGGGTTTACTGCATCCGTCGCGCCAGGACGCTAAGAGAAGAGGTCTAGCGGCGAACACTTCGCCCGTTCAAAGCCATACGCTTTGCAAACGGTTTTCCGGAAGGTTCCATGATTTTGACCGCCGGAAAAACGGCAGGATTTGCTATTCAAAACAGGCATTGTATTTTGTGATTTCTTTGGCGGTCTCGAATGAGGCCGCCTTTTCTTTTATAAATTTTCTGCTATAATGTAATAAAGAATGAAAGGGATGCTGAGCCGGTTCCGACTGTCGCTGACGCTGTTGTGCTGCTTTTTGCGCTGCGCCGGTCGGGCCGTTTGCCGTATGGGAGGAGCTCCATGCAGAAAGCCATCACCAGGAAAATCCGCAGGTATTTCGCCGGCGGGGTGGATGTGTTCAAGCTCGCCCGCGCGATCCTCGCATTGAGCGTGGTCGAGCTGGGCGTAATCGTGTATCTGCTCGTCATACGGGGAGGGGAGCTGCCCATGTCCGCCTATGTGCTGATGGGGGCGGCATTTGTGGGCGTGCTGCTGTCCATTCAGGGCGCGATGGCCCTCACCCACGCCTGCGCCCAGGTCAAGACCGTGGAGCAGACCCTGACCGAGTTGGAAGAACTGAACAGGACGCTGCGCGCCCAGCGCCACGACTTCAAAAACCATGTGCAGGTGATGTCCGCCCTTTTGGAAATGGGCGAATGCGGCGAGGCAAAAGCGTACATCGCCCGGCTCAGCCAGGACCTTCGAAACGTCGGTCTTGCTTTGCGCACCGCGAAGCCTGCGGTCAACGCGCTTTTGCAGGCAAAGGCGAACATCTGCGACAGCAAGGGCATCCGCTTTGAGATGGACATTGCCACCAGACTGGAAACGCTGCCCATCGAGCAGTGGGAGTTCTGCCGTATCCTCGGCAATCTGATCGACAATGCCGTCGAAGCCCAGGAAGCGGAAAAGATCGAGTCCCCTTCCATCCGCGTTTCGCTGACCGATGTAAAGGGCGCCATCGTGCTTTCGGTGTTCAACAACGGCACCAAAGTGCCGGAGGAAATCAGGCATTCCATCTTCATGCCGGACGTTTCCACCAAGGGAGCGGGCAGGGGTATGGGACTCGCCATCGTGAAAAAGATTGCAGAAAGCGCCGGCGGCGGCGTTTCGCTGGAGTCAAACGGCAGCGGAACCTGCTTTACCGTCACCCTTCCTTACGAAAATCCCGGGGATTACGAGCATTCCGGTTTCATCAAGGTGGATTAACTTTTTTCGTTCCACAGCCGGCAAACAGCGCGATTTCAAACACGCGCTGTTTTGCATTTGCGGCGGTTTGAACAGCAGGAAAAGGGGCTGCGCTGGCGGCAATCGCAAGGATTAAGCGCCTTCGGAGCAGTCGCGGCTTTTCGCCTTTTTGCGCCGCCGTACGCCAATACGACATTTAAACCATAAAACACGGGGATATAGAGCAAATCCGTTCTTTTTTCCATGAAGAAATGATATCCTGCAACCAGAAACGGAGGTAGTGCTATGGAACTCACTTTTGCACAGTTTGTACAGGGCTTCACACTGCCGGTGGTTATCTGTTTGCTTGCCGGAATCGGGCTTTTGATAGTCGAAATGTTCACCCCGGGATTTGGCGTCGCAGGATTTTTGGGAATCGCGGCGCTGATCGCAGCCATCGTGCTGCGGGCGGATTCCTTCGCTGCCGCCATGTGGACGCTGATTCTCGTACTGGTAATCGTCGGCGTGATTTTCCTGGTGTTTTTGCGAAGCGCGGCAAAGGGCGCGATATCCCAGTCGCCGCTGATACTTAGGGAACAGATTGACGAAGTAGGGTTCCTGTCCAGCGAGGACATGGAATACTTCGTCGGCAAGGAGGGTGTCACCGAAACGGTGCTGCGCCCCGCAGGAAAAGCCAACTTTGACGGCGTGAAGCTGGATGTGGTCTCCGAAGGGGAGTTCATTCCCGGCAACGTGCCTGTGAAGGTCCTTCGGGTGGAAGGCCGAAGGATACTCGTCAAAGCCGTGGTGAAAGATAACGAAGCACCCAAAAGCGGCGTAACCCTTTGTTGAAACGCCCGAATGAAAGGGCGAAACTCATACGAATTCATCCCGCTGAGTCAGAAAGGAGCACCAAATGCCTGGAGCTTGGCCCGCAATCCTCATCATCGCAGGAATTCTGATTGTACTGTCGATCTTCCTGAGCTTTTTCCCCGTGTCGTTGTGGATTTCCGCCCTCGCCAGCGGCGTGCGGATCGGAATCTTCCAGCTGGTGGGTATGCGCATCCGCAAAGTGCGGCCCGCCCGCATCGTCAACCCGCTGATTAAGGCCACCAAGGCCGGCCTTTCGGTTCCCATCAACAAGCTGGAGGCCCATTACCTCGCCGGCGGCAACGTGGACAGGGTCATCAACGCCCTCATCGCCGCCCAGCGCGCAGGCATTCCGCTGGATTTTGAAAAGGCATGCGCCATCGACCTCGCCGGACGCGACGTTTTGAACGCCGTGCAGATGAGCGTCAACCCCAAGGTGATTGAAACCCCCATCGTCGCCGCCATCGCGAAGGACGGCATCGAACTTCGGGCAAAGGCCCGGGTGACGGTGCGCGCCAACATCGACCGCCTGGTGGGCGGCGCCGGTGAAGAAACGGTCATCGCCCGTGTCGGCGAAGGCATCGTTACCACCGTCGGCTCCTCCAACACCCACAAGGGAGTGCTGGAAAACCCCGACCTGATCTCCCGCACCGTTCTGGGCAAGGGTCTGGACGCCGGCACCGCCTTCGAGATTCTTTCCATTGACATTGCGGACGTGGACGTCGGCAGGAACGTGGGCGCCCAGCTGCAGATCGACCAGGCGGAAGCCGACAAGCGCATCGCCCAGGCGAAAGCCGAGGAACGCCGCGCCATGGCCGTCGCCGAAGAGCAGGAAAACAAGGCTGCCGTTGCCGGCATGCGCGCCAAGGTGATCGAGGCGGAAGCCCAGATCCCCCTGGCCATGGCGGAAGCCCTTCGCACCGGCAAGCTCGGCGTGATGGATTACTACAACATGATGAACGTCCAGTCCGACACCAACATGAGGGATGCCATCGCCGCGGGTACCGGCGCACCCAACGCCACCAAGGATTAAGCGCGCCGTGAAAACCGCTGACGGAAAGGAGGTGCCCGCTTGAGTCCGTTACCGTTCATCCTGTTTATCGTGCTCGTCGTCATCAAGGCCAGCAGCAAAAAGCAGAAGGCCGGCGAGAAGAAAAAGCGCATCATGGACG
>JBMNTW010000040.1:0-11904 GCA_050945935.1 Christensenellales bacterium | reverse complement strand
GGAGCCCATCCATTCAAAGGAAGGCAGAGCGTTCTCGGCCAGAGTGCGGGCGAGGTCGATGTCGGAAGCGATCCAGCTGCCGTCGTTGAGCTGACGCAGACCGCCGGTGTAGATGTGCCACATATGCAGCGCGATGGAGTCAAAGCCGGGCATGTCTTCGCCAGCCTTCTTGCCCTTGTTCGCGGCATAGAACTCGTTGATGTCCTTCTTGAGCTGGGTCAGAACTTCAGCCCATTCGGGGAAAACATCGAACTTCAGAGCGGGATCCGCGGGATCGAGGGCCAGATAGGCGTCCAGCGTGTCCTTCTGGGCCTTGGTCAGAATGACGCCCGCCTGAGCCGCGGGGTCAACAGCATTGTAAGCCGCGCCGGCCATCATGGTGTTGCCGCCCAGGATGGAGCCCTTCTCAATCAGGATGACCTTCGCGCCCTGCTGCGCAGCATTGATGGCAGCCGCAAGACCTGCGCCGCCGCCGCCCATGACGAGAACGTCGGTGGTCCAGCTCTCATCGGCACCGGGCTGCGCGCGGTACGGGTTGGCGCTCAGCGCGGCAACGTCCAGACCGGCGTTCTTCGCGGCATCCTTCACGGCGTTCATGATGCCGTAGCTGGCAATCGTCGCGCTGGTGACGGTATCCACCACCAGGGTCTGATGCTCGATGATCTGCGCGGGAATGCGCTCAAACGCCACATAGCAGACGTGGGGGGTCTCGGAGTTCTCAAGGAACTCGATCTTGGTCATCTTGCTGTTCTCTACGGTCAGGGATACGACGATCTTGCCCTGCATGCCGTAGCCCGTGCCTTCAAACACGCCGTTGATGGGCTCGGGAGTGGGTTCAGGGGTTGCCACGGGTACTGCCTGCTGGTCATCAGTAGGTTCGGGTACATCGGCTTCGTTGTCCGCGGTTGCGCAGGCAGCGAGGCTGAAGACCATTGCCATTGCCAGCAAAAGTGCCAACAGCTTCTTCATGCTCTTTCCTCCACTTGCTCTCGTTTTTTCGGAACGCCATTTCGTCCCGTTACGTTGATGATATCCGTGAAGTTGAGTTGAATGTCAAGAGTTTATCATTCTATTTTGTCGCTTACTTAACGAGCTTTGACTGATTTTTCCCTAACAATTTGGCTGAAAAATGATTCTTTTCACCCAATTTTCAAACCGATGACACATTAGATACACAAACTGTGCAGTGAGGTTGATTGTTCACACTTGTCATGTCAAATTTGTCATGCTATATTAGCATAAGCATAAGCATCAGGACAGCCATGCATCCCAACACCACTGCCTATGCTCGGGAGGTATCGACATGCGCTATAAAATCGGCTCTTTTGAGCATCTGACCGGAATTCCAAGGGGTTCCCTTCGGTACTACGACAAACTGGAACTGCTTCAACCTCAAAGGGACGATGTCAACAGCTATCGGTATTACGATGAGGAGGACCTCATCCGGCTTGTGCAGATCAGGCAGTACAACGGCTTTGGCATCCAGCTGGACAAGCTTCCCACCAGCCATACCGAAGTGGACTGTTCCGAAATGCTGAATATTTTTTCAAAGACCAGGGCAGAGCTTGAACGAACCATCGAACTGCTGAACGACAAGCTGGCCAGAATCAAGCGCCACGAGATGAAGCTGGACGCCATCACCAGGTCGGAAGGCATTTCGGAGCCCTTCCAGATGGGCGGCATTTACCGTCTATTCATCACGGACCCGGAGGTGGCAAATCACCCCAACACGCCGGGCATCGTGCGCAGATGGATGGGCCACATGCCCTACACCCACTCCACCATCCGCATCAAGCTTTCGGACTTCAAGTCATGTTCGGAGGGGCCGCTGCCCGTGGACATCGGTCTGGGGCTTTTGAAGCGCTATTTCGTCGAGCTGGGCGAGGAGCTGATTCCCCCGATCCACTACTCCCCCGTCAGCACGCGGATTGCGTATCTCGTGACCACCAACGATTTGCACGGCATCACGCGGGATACCTTCGATCCGCTGATGGAGTACATTGCCGAGCGGAACGCCATTCTGCTGGACGACATCTACGGATGGATCGTGTTCATCACCACGAAGGATAAAAAGCCCCTTTACCACATCAGCTTCCACGCCGCCATCGGCTAAAGGAAAGGACTGCACTTTTGGAACTTGTGATCGCTTCCAACAATCAACACAAAGTCAGGGAGATACGGCAGATACTTTCTCCCTGGTTTTCGAACGTCATCACCATGAAGGACGCCGGCTTAACGCTGGATGTGGTGGAGGACGGGCAGACTTTTGAAGAAAACTCGCTGAAAAAGGCAAAGGAAGTGTTTGACGCCCTGTGCGGAAGGTATGCCGTGCTGGCGGACGATTCCGGCCTTTCGGTGGACGCTCTGAATGGCGCGCCCGGCGTGTTGTCCGCACGCTTTGCCGTGGAGCATGACGACGCCGCGAACAACGAAAAACTGCTTTATGAGATGCGAAACGTTCCGGACGATGAACGGAGCGCGCGTTTCGTGTGCGTCGTAACGCTGATTCAGCCCGGGAAGGAGCCCCTCGTCCTTCGGGGCGAGTGCGAAGGCATGATCGCCCGTTCCCTTTCGGGGCAGAACGGGTTCGGCTACGACCCCCTTTTCTACGTTCCCGCGCTGGGCAAGACCTTTTCTGAACTGTCGGACGAGGAAAAGAACGCCGTCAGCCACCGCGGTAACGCGTTGGCTCTTTTGCGCAGCGCACTGGAAAGTGAGTCGAAATGGCAGGCATGATTCGCGTGGGCATTTTTTCCGATTCCCACGGGGACAAGATTGCGCTTCGGGACGCGCTGAAGAAAGCCGGACCCCTTGACGCCGCCTGTTTCTTGGGCGACTACTCCTGGGACGCTTCGGTGTTCATCGACGAGGGCATTCCCACCTGTGCCGTACGGGGGAACAACGACTTCGGGTCCGACGCGCCGGACGAGGCTCTGCTCTCCCTCGGCGGCGTTCGGATTTACTGTACCCACGGGCATAAGTTCGGCGTATATTATTCTTTGGACCGGCTTTATTACAGGGCAAGGGAGCAGGAAGCAGATATCGCCCTTTTCGGGCATACCCACAGGCCGCTTTTGGACAATAACGGCGGTTTAATCCTGCTCAACCCCGGCTCTGTGGCGCTGCCGCGGGGAAATCACGCGCCCACCTTCGCCCTGCTTGAAATCAAAAACGGCGTTGCCGTGCCCAAAATCGAGTACGTTTACAAGTAAATTTTTGTGTTGATTTGATGCGTTCTTCCTGTTGACACATCCACATTTCGATGCTATACTTTTTAGGCGTTGGCAGTGGTGAGCGAAGGACGAGCGCCTGTAGCTCAGCAGGATAGAGCAACGGCCTTCTAAGCCGTAGGTCCCGGGTTCGAATCCCTGCAGGCGCGCCACATTTTTTTGCAGATGTATGGTGGGTATGGCGCAGTTGGTTAGCGCGCCAGATTGTGGCTCTGGAGGCCGTGGGTTCGAGTCCCACTATCCACCCCATTTTTCAAAAAATCAACTGTCCCGCCTTTTGCGGGAATGGAGTTCCCCCGCCGCGCAGGCCGTCTGGTATTATTCCTTTTGAATGGTGTGGCGGCAGCTCTTGCGCATTTCGGTGGGGTGTAGCCAAGCGGTAAGGCACGGGGCTTTGACTCCCGCATTCGCAGGTCCGAATCCTGCCACCCCAGCCATACTATGACTCATTAGCTCAGTTGGTAGAGCACTTGACTTTTAATCAAGGGGTCCGGAGTTCGAGCCTCCGATGAGTCACCAGCCTTTCCCCGGTCGCCGCGCCGGCCTACTTAGAAGCTGTGATCGTGCGGGCGTGGCGGAATTGGCAGACGCGCCGGATTTAGGTTCCGGTGCTTTCAAGCGTAAGAGTTCAAATCTCTTCGTCCGCACCAATCCCCCTTATCCCCCCTTTCGGGGTTATATGCGGGTGTGGCTCAATGGTAGAGCTCCAGCCTTCCAAGCTGGCTGCGTGGGTTCGATTCCCATCACCCGCTCCACAACAGCCCTGATTGGTGAAGGGACAAAAACAAGCCGGCAGCAATGCCGGCTTGTTTATTTGCTTTGCATTTATCACTCGCTTTTTGATCCTTATTTGATTAAAACTTGTCGCAAAAAATATCAACTCTAATTCCAGTTTTTTGATGGATTTTTTCCCCAACATTTGATATACTAGTGAAAAGCTAGGATTAAACTCCTGCTGTTGATGGAAACCACGCCGAAACAGCTCGACTGAGCTTAGAAAGACGTAGCAATACCGAAGAAATGAGAGTGAATGCAAATGAGTAAACCGAAAATCATCGCAATCGTCGGCTCTTTGAAAAAATGGTCCTATAACCGCCAGCTCGCCATGGCAGCAAAGAATGTAATCGGCAGCCGTGCCGATTTCGAGATCCTTGAGTATTCCGACGTTCCCTTTATGAATGAAGACATTGAGTTTCCGACTCCCGAGGCCGTGAAGCGCGTGCGCGAAGCCGTCAAGGCTGCGGACGGCGTGTGGTTCTTCACGCCGGAGCACAACCACTATCCCCCTGCCGTGCTGAAAAACGTGATAGACTGGCTCTCCCGCTACGGCGAGAATGACGAGCCCCCCGTCCTTGCAGGCAAGCCCGCGGCGATCAGCGGCATCAGCATCGGCATGAACGGCACCGCCATCGCCCAGGACCATCTGGTGACCCTCATCAGCTATTTGAACATGAAGGTGATGAACTACCCCAGGCTGACCATCCCCTTCGCCAAGAAGCAGATGAACGAGGGCGGTCTTCTCAGCCTGACCACCAGCGCGCCCTTCCTGCAGGAGCAGGTTGACGCATTTTTGAAATTCCTGGAGAACAAGTAAGATAACTCTCTACGAACAGCCAAAAGGCGCGGTAACGACCGCGCCTTTTTTATGCAACGAGAAGCTTCCCTTCTGCGGATTACTTCAGCAGCCTGCTGCCGGGTTTCACGGCGACGGAGCCCGACTTGCAAAGCGGACAGTCTTGCGCTTCCCAGCTCACCACTTCCATAGAAAGAACAGCCTTGAAAGGGACGCCGAAGTCCACTTTGCCATTGCTCCTGTCCACAATCGAGCCGACGCCCACCACATTGCCGCCTGCTTCGCGCACAAGGTCGATGACTTCGCGCACGCTGCCGCCGGTGGTGACCACGTCCTCGCAAACCAGCACATTTTCGCCGGGCTTGACCGCGAATCCGCGGCGGAAGGTCATCTTCCCCTCCTGCCTCTCAGCGAAGATGTTCCGAACACCCAGGCATTCCGCCGTCTGGTAAGCGATGATGATGCCGCCCACCGCCGGACCCGCCACAAGATCGATTTTTTCATCGGAAAACGCCTTCGCCAGTTCGCCGCACAAGAGTTTCGAGTACTTGGGATACTGGAACAGCTGGGCGCATTGCATGTAGTGGTCGCTGTGCCTGCCGCTCGTGAGCTGAAAATGCCCTTCGAGCATCACGCCGGTTTCCTTAAAGATTGCGATGAGTTCTTCCCTGGTCATGTGTTTCTCCTTTCAGTCTGCCAGCGCGCCCGTAAGCTCTCTTACGGCGGCGATGTTGTTTTCTTCGCAAAAAGACTGCAGCTCGTCAATGATCCTCGGAAGCGCCAGCGGGTCGAATACCGTTGCGCTGCCCACCATCACCGCGCTCGCCCCGGCGAGCAGGAACTCGGCTGCGTCTTTTCCCGTCATGATGCCGCCCATGCCGATGACGGGCAGGCGAACGGCCTTGGACGCTTCGTACACCATGCGCAAAGCCACGGGTTTGACGGCGGGACCGGAGAGTCCGCCCGTCTTGTTGGCGATGATGCGCCTTCTTGAAACGGGATCGATGGCCATGCCCGTCAGCGTGTTGATGAGGGAAATGGCGTCCGCGCCGCCCGCTTCCGCCGCCATTGCCGTGTCCGCAATAGAGGAAACGTTGGGCGAAAGCTTGACGATGAGGGGCTGGGCACAGTTTTGCTTTGCGGCTTTCGTTACCGCTTCTACCATGTTGGGGTCCACGCCAAACGCCACGCCCCCTTCCTTCACGTTGGGGCAGGAGATGTTCAGTTCCACCATGTCCACCGAAGTACCCTGCAGCTTTTCGGTCATCAGGGCATAATCCTCCACCGTGGAACCCGCCACGTTGGCGATGACGACGGTGCCGAGCTTCTTCATTTGGGGCAGGATGGTCTCGATGAATACGTCGATGCCCGGATTCTGAAGCCCCACGGCGTTCAGCATGCCGGCGGGGGTTTCGGCGATGCGGGGGGAGGGATTCCCTTCCCTGCGCTTCGGTGTCAGCCCTTTGGAGGAGATGCCGCCGAGGAGCGAAACGTCAAAAAACTGATTGTACTCAAACCCGAACCCGAAGGTGCCGGAAGCGGCGATCACCGGATTTTTGAAGGTTACGCCGCAGACGGAGACGGTCATATCCACGCTCACAGTACTACCTCCTGCAAAGGGAACACCGGACCGTCCACGCAGACGCGGCGGTTTGCGATTGCATCCCCTTCCCGAATACCCACGGCGCAGCCCAAACACGCCCCCACGCCGCAGCCCATGCGCTCCTCGAGGGACGCATAGGCAGGGGTGGCGGACGGCAGCGCGCTCTGCAGCGCCTTGAACATGGGCTTAGGTCCGCAGGCGAACACTGTTGAACCGTCTTCCTGCGAAAGCAGCCCGTTGACGGCGAAGCCCTTTTCGCCCAGAGTGCCGTCGTCCGAGTACAGCCTTACTTCGCACCCCAACGCGGCAAAGTCTTCGGCGAGAATGGCGTATTCCGCGGAACGGAAACCCAAGTAAGCCGTCACCTTCGCGCCGGATTCTTTCAGCTTTCTTGCAAGGAACAACAGGGGCGCGACGCCGATGCCGCCGCCCAGCAGTCTGGCTTTTTGCACGCCTTCCACTGGGAACCCCCTGCCAATCGGGCCGGTGGCGGCCAGTTCCGTTCCCGTTTTTGCTACGGCGAGGGCTTTGGTGCCCTCGCCTTTGACGGCATACGCGATGGTGAGTACGCCGTCACGCGCGTCGCACACGCTGATGGGGCGGCGCAGGCTTAATGCCGCGTTGGGGGTCCGGATGTGCAGAAACTGACCGGGCCGCACCTCGTCAAAGAACGACGGGTCCGCGCAACGGAGGTCCATGCGGAAGGTGTCTTTCGCGATGGGTATGTTCTCGATGATAGTAAACGTTCTTTCCTTCATCATTACACGTCCTGCAGGGCGATGAGTTCGGTCTGAACCAGGCTCTTGCGGGCTTTCAGCGCCTGCACCAGCGCGCGGACCGTGTCCGCGCTGGTCAGGCAGGGGATGCTGCGTTCCGTCGCCAAACGGCGCAGGCGGAAGCCGAAGCGGCGCCTTTCTCTGCCGTGGGTGGGGGTGTTGACCACCAGCACCGCCCTGCCCTCTTCGATGAGCTGCTCGGCGGACAGGCTGCCCGCCTCCTTGGTGACCACGGAGGCGCCCACGAAGCTCTGGTTCAGCACGTTGGCTGTGCCCGAGGTGGCGTAAATGTCGTACCCGAGGACGGACAGGTCGATGGCGAGATCCACCATTTCGTTCTTGTCGTTATCCGCCACGGAGAAGACCACCGCGCCGGCGTCCGGCAGTGTGAGTCCTGCGGCGCAAAGGCCCTTGTACAGCGCTTCGGAAAGGGTTCTGCCAAGACCCAGCACCTCGCCGGTGGACTTCATTTCCGGACCCAGGGTGACTTCCACGTCCGGCAGCTTATCCAGCGAGAACACGGGAACCTTCACGGCAACACAGCGCGCGTCCGGCGCAAGACCTGTGCCAAAGCCCATGCCTGCGATGCGCTCGCCCAGCATGGCGCGGGTGGCGACTTCGGGCAGAGGAATGCCGGTGACCTTGCTGATGAATGGCACCGTGCGTGAGGAGCGGGGGTTGACCTCGATGACGTAAACGTCGTCATTGTGCAGGATGTACTGGATGTTCACAAGGCCTTTGACGTGCAGCGCATCCGCCAGCTTTTTCGTCGCCTCGATGAGCTTGCTCTTGACCTTGCCGGAAATGTCCTTCGCCGGGTAGACGGAAATGGAGTCTCCGGAGTGGATGCCCGCGCGCTCGACGTGTTCCATGATGCCGGGAATCAGCAAATCGTACCCATCCGAAACGGCGTCCACTTCCACCTCTTTGCCGCGGAGGTACTTGTCGATCAGCACGGGATGCTCCTGCTTTTCCCTGCAGATGACGTCCATAAAGTCCGAAACGCCCTGCTCATTGTAAGCCAGCGTCATTCCCTGACCGCCCAGCACGTAGGACGGGCGCACCAGCACCGGATAGCCCAGTTCCTCTGCGACTTTGAGGGCTTCCTCCTTGGTGAACACCGTGAAGCCCTTCGGGCGCTTGAGGCCCACTTCTTCCAGAAGCTCATCGAAGCGCTCGCGGTCTTCCGCGGCGTCAATGTCCGCCAAATCGGTGCCGAAGAGCTTATATCCTGCGTCCACCACCGGCTTTGCCAGCTTGATGGCGGTCTGACCGCCGAACTGGACGACCACGCCGGCGGGGTTTTCGCGTTCGAGGATGTTGTATACCTCTTCGGGGGTGAGGGGTTCGAAGTAGAGGGTGTCCGCCGTGTCGTAGTCGGTGGAGACGGTCTCGGGGTTGTTGTTGATCATGATGGTGTGGAAGCCCTGCTTCTTCAGCGCCCAGGCGCAGTGGACGCAGCAGTAGTCAAACTCCACGCCCTGACCGATGCGGATGGGACCTGAGCCCAGCACCACCGCCGTCTCCTTCCTGCGCTTTGCCTTTTCCCCTTCCTGACCGTACACGGAGTACAGATACTCGCCCAGCCCGCCGGGGGAATGGGGGCAGGTGTCCACCACCTTGTAGTGCGGGAGAACGCCCAGAGCCTTGCGTTTTGCGCGTACTTCCCCTTCGGTGATGCCCGTCAGTTTGGCGATGGCAGCGTCCGAAACGCCGTGGATTTTGGCGTTTTGCATCAACTCTTTGGTTAGCCCGTCCGCACCCGCGCGCTCGATGGCGGCTTCCATGTCGCACATGCCCTTCATGCGCTCCAGGAACCACCAGTCGATTTTTGTGGCATCGTAGATTTCCGATAATTTTACGCCTCTTCGGATGGACTCGAACACGAAGAAGATGCGCTCGTCCCCCTGATAGCGGAGCATGTTCGCAACTTCGCCGTCCGAAAGGGCAGTCAGGCGCGGGGAGCGCAGAGAGTAGGCGTTCAGTTCCAGCGAGCGCAGTGCCTTCAGGAATGCTGCCTCAAAAGTCTCGCCGATGGCCATGACCTCGCCCGTCGCCTTCATTTTGGTGCCAATGTGCTTGTCGGCGGCGGTGAACTTGTCAAAGGGCCAGCGGGGCATTTTTAAAACGGTGTAGTTCACCTGCGGCTCAAACAGGGCGTGAGCCTTGTTCCTGCCGAGGAGAATCTCGTCCAGCCTGTACCCGAGGGCAATCTTGGTGGCTACTCTGGCGATGGGGTAGCTCGTCGCCTTGGACGCAAGCGCCGACGAGCGGGACAGCCTGGGGTTGACCTCGATGAGGTAGTATTCCATAGAATCCGGCTTCAGGGCGAACTGCACGTTGCAGCCGCCTTCGATGCCCAGTTCCCGAATGATTTTGATGGCGGAGTCGCGCAGCATGGAAAGCTGCTCGTCCGTCAGGCTCTTGCAGGGCGCCACCACGATGGAGTCGCCGGTGTGGATGCCCACGGGGTCGATGTTCTCCATGTTGCAGATGGAGAGGGCATTGTCTGCCGAGTCCCTTATGACCTCGAACTCGATTTCCTTCCAGCCGGCGATGGAGCGCTCGATGAGGCACTGGTGCACGCGGCTGCTCTTTAGGCCGCCCTGGCAAACTTCGCGAAGCTCCTCCTCGTCGTTCGCCATGCCGCCGCCGGTGCCGCCCAAAGTGTACGCCGGGCGCACGATGACGGGGTAGCCGATGCGGTTGGCGAAAGCCACGGCATCCTCCACGGTGTGGACGATGACATTGTCCACCACCGGTTCGCCGATTTTCGTCATGGTGTCACGGAAGGCCTCCCTGTCCTCCGCCTTGAAAATGGCGGCGGCGGAGGTGCCGATGAGCTTAACGCCCTTCTTCTCGAGGAAACCGTCCTCGTGCAGTTCCATGGCAAGGTTGAGTCCGGTCTGGCCGCCCAGGGTGGGGAGCAGACTGTCCGGACGTTCTTTTTCGATGATGCGCTTCACGGTGGCGGCGTCCATGGGTTCGATGTAAACCCTGTCCGCCATGGCGGGGTCGGTCATGATGGTCGCCGGGTTGGAGTTGACCAGCACGATCTCCACCCCCTCCTCCCGCAGGGCGCGGCAGGCCTGGGTGCCGGCGTAGTCGAACTCCGCCGCCTGACCGATGACAATCGGGCCGGAGCCGATCACCATCGTTTTGCGAATGCTTGGATTTTTGGGCATGCTTTTACCTCTCTGGTTGAAACTTATCCAATCCTGCCGCCGAGCGCGGACAGCAGGTCCTCTTTCATTCTGAGTGCTTCGTTTCTGGCGGCGTCTGCAAAATGGACACCGGGCTGCTTTTTGTATGCGCACATGATCGAGCGGGATGCGTTGACGATGGCGCCGCCGCCTTTGTTGTCAAAACTTTTTGCGATGCCTTCTGCGGTGCCGCCCTGAGCGCCGTAGCCGGGAATCAGGAAGAAGGTGTTGGGCAGAAGCGCGCGCAAGGCAGCGCCCTGCTCGGGATACGTCGCCCCCACCACCGCGCCGACGGCGGAGTAGCCGCAGTTCCCGATGAGGTTTTCGCCCCATTGGGCGGTTAAAAGGCCCACGTGTTCGTAGATGGGTTTTCCGTCGGCAACAAGGTCTTGAATCTCGCCGCCGGAGGGGTTGCTGGTCTTGACGAGTACGAAAATGCCCTTTCCATACTTGTCGCAGGCATCTGTGAAGGGTTTAATACCGTCCGTTCCCAGATAGGGGTTGACGGTAATGATGTCCGCGTCAAAAGCGGGATGGGATTCCTGCCCGTCGGGTGTGCCGGACAGGAAGGCGTGGGCGTAGGCTTCGGCGGTGGAGCCGATGTCCCCGCGCTTGACGTCCGCGATGACAATCAAGCCCGCCTGCTTTGCGTATTCCATCGTGCGTTTGAAGGCAATCATGCCTTCCGTGCCGTACATTTCGTAAAACGCCACCTGGACCTTCACCGCGGGTACAATGTCCGCCACGGCGTCGATCAGGGCGCGGTTGAAGGCGAAAATCGCTTCGCCGGCGCTTCTTTGAAAGTCCTTGTCGGGCGCAAAGAAGCCTTCCGGAAAGTACTCCACCCTCGTGTCCAGCCCCACCGCAGTGGGGTTCTGCTTTTCAGCGATGGCGTGCGCCAAAGCGTCCATGATGTTCATGCTTACCTCCTCGCCCGGACGATGCCGTCCATCATCGTGCATACGACTTTACCCCTGTACTCCTTGTTCAGGAAGGGGGAGTTCGCGCTTTTCGAGTGCAGATTTTCCTCGGTGTAGACCATTTCCGCTTTGGGGTCTGCTATCGTAATGTCTGCAGGAAGACCCGCGGCAATCAGTCCGCCCATGACCCCCAGAATTTCCGCCGGGCGGCAGGACATGCGCTCCACCAGCTGTTCGGGCGTGAGGATGCCGGTTTCAATCAGGTTGGTCACCGCCAAAGAAAACGCGGTTTCAAAGCCTATGATGCCGTTGGGCGCGCTTTGGAACTCTACGCGCTTTTCGTCCCTTGCGTGGGGCGCGTGGTCGGTGGCGATGGCGTCGATGGTGCCGTCCGCAAGGCCCTGCTTGATGGCTTCCACGTCTTTGGCGGTGCGCAGCGGCGGGTTCATTTTGGCGTTGGTGTCGTAGGTTTGGCAGAGTTCATCCGTCGCCGAGAAGTAGTGCGGGCAGGTTTCGCCGGTGGCACGCAGGCCCCTAGCCTTCGCCTGACGCAGAATCTCCACGCCGCCCTTGGTGGAAATGTGGGCGATGTGCACCTT